>JAGLNB010000291.1 GCA_023139715.1 Planctomycetota bacterium
CTGGTGTCCAGCGAGAGTTAATCGAAGAAGTGCAGAAAACAGGCAAACCAATCGTAGTGGTGCTGCTTACCGGACGACCACTTGCTGTTAGTTGGGTTGATGAAAATATACCAACAATCCTGCTCGGCTGGCATCCCGGAACTCAGGGGGGAAACGGCATCGCAGATGTTATATTTGGCGATTACAATCCGAGTGGAAAAATAACAGCGACATTTCCGAGAAATGTCGGGCAGGTGCCAATTTATTACAATTGCAAAAATACAGGAAGACCGCCAAGCGAAGTATATCACACTTCAAAATACATTGATTCACACTGGACACCGCTATATCCATTTGGATATGGTCTTAGTTATACAACCTTCCATTACAGTAATTTGAAAGTGTCATCTGATAAAATTTCAATGGAACAGTCGGTTAACATTAGTGTGGATGTGAAAAATACAGGAAAAAGAAGCGGTGAAGAAATAGTGCAGCTTTATATTCGCGATGTGGTCGGCTCGGTTACACGTCCAGTAAAAGAACTAAAAGGATTTGAGAAAATATCGTTGGAACCCGGTGAGAAAAAGACGGTATCTTTTACCCTTACCGCAGAGCAGCTGAAATTTTATAATATTGACAATCAGTTCGTAGCAGAGCCGGGAACGTTTAAGGTAATGGTTGGCAGAAATTCCATTGATTGCATGGAAAGTGAATTTGAACTAACGAAGTAAATCTATTAACTTGTAGCTTGATTATTCAAAAAAAACACAATTGATTATCGCATAATCCATTGTTGGCCATTGTAAGTTAGTACAGCGTCAGACCTGAAAGCGGCATCGCCAGTGATGCCGTAGTTGAGTTCGAGGGTTTTTCTGAGGAAAATTTTTGTCGGGTTGCCCTGCTCATCTTTGTCTGTTGGATGGTCAACGCAAACAGTTTCATTACTCAGGCCGGTTATAAAAAGCTGAATGTTTTTGGCTTGGGCATCAAAATCCGGCCAAATGATGGCTATGTCTATGGCGTTGTCACTGCCCTGCAGCAATTTGCCATCTGTTTCTTCTAAAAGTTCAAGGAATGGATATTTATTCTGATGGCGATTTTTTATCTGCGTAAAAACTTCAGCAGGTATGGATTTGCCGGCTTGTATGATTTGAAATGTATCAGTCAT
>JAGLNB010000292.1 GCA_023139715.1 Planctomycetota bacterium
CAACGGTATATTCTATCTGGCCGCCGGGTGCGAGAAAGCTCTTGTACTTAACATTTCTTGCCTGTTCAAGCAAGAGCATACTGTGAGCAAAATTTTCCGTCAGCCGCACCAGCCACGAAGCCGACTCAATTAAGCCCTCCAAAAGCAGTACGCCCGGCAAAACCGGAAATGTCGGAAAATGGTCAGAGAGATATTCCTCGGCAAGAGAAACATTCTTTATCGCCTTTATTTGCTTGGCTGGCTCGACCGAAACAATTTTGTCTATTAATATAAATCGCATAAAATTAGCTTACTTGCCCATAGATTTTGCATTTAATCTGTTCCAAACACCATACGCTATACGCTAAACGCTGATTTTGCAATTTTTTTTCAGTGATTTTTTTGCTTTTCTCTCCCTTGATTTTCGGATACGCTTGTCAGCTATGGAAATAAGAAGTGCAAAAGTATCGGATGCAAAAGCGATTTATTCGCTGATTAACTGCTATGCTGAGCGTGATATTATGCTGTTTCGCTCAATGGCTGACATTTATGAAAACCTGACGGCTTTTATTGTAGCCGAAATCGATGGTGAAATAGTTGGCTGCTGCACACTGCAAATAATCTGGTCGGATTTAGCTGAAATAAAATCATTGGCGGTTGCTCAAAAAAATATTGGCCAAGGCGTTGGAAAGGAACTTATTACAGCGGCTGTTGAAAAAGCGAAGCAGCTTGGAATTGAAAAAGTTTTTGCATTGACTCTTGAGCCGCAGTTTTTTGTGAAACTCGGATTTGAAAAAATAGAAAAAGATGGTTTGCCGATGAAGGTTTGGAGCGATTGTGCCAAATGTCCGAAACAGCAAAACTGTGATGAAACAGCAATGGTGAAAATTGTGAAGCGTATCTCGCCTTATCTATGACAACTCACGCCTCATTTGCGATAACTCACTGGTTATCTATCGCATATAACGCCGACTTTTTATTCCATCAGGGGTGTTTCTAATAACTCCCAAGTTTTTCCATCATATTTCATTTTCAATAAAAAACGAGTACGTACGATAGCACCGAAACTGTTTTGAGAATCGACCCATCCCTTTACTGAATATATATCATCATCTACACAAGTGACACAGTTCCCACCATGTTGTTTAGGATAGAAACCCCCTTTGCCAAAATATGCCGTAGAAGGCGATTTAAGAGACTTTTTTATAATGTCTTTCGATATTGTCCAAACCAATTGTTTTCGAAAAGACAAAAGATTTTTTCCTTTAGTTGCAGCATCTGGGGTTTCACTAATGGCAGCAACAAAAATGGCTAAAAAAATGGCTAAAATAAAGAAAGCAGTGAGCATGCCTAAGGTTTTTAAAGCTCGTCGATTTTTCTTCCGTATCTCAGAAATTATTTCTGGAGTAAGTTGATATCCACACTTTGGACAGCTATCGGCAGTCTCACTAATACGCTTTCTGCATTCAGGGCAACAAATTAAAGCCATACTCATTCTCCTTCAACTTTTATTTTCTCCTCGCACGTTGCGGAAGACTTTTAACATTATAGTGATTTTCTTAGGGCATCATTGCCTTATTATACATCTCTTCTTTACGCCTATTATACCTCTCTTCTTTACGTTTCTTTACTTCTCTATCTATTCTCACAAAACTCATATTAAAATATGCGTTGGGGCTATCTGGTCCAAAAGGTTTGATTTGATAACCTTCATCTAATGCCGCTTGAATAAAAGCACCATTACTAATATCACCTTCATATAAGTCTTCAACAAAATGCTTTAAGCCATAACTATTATGATTTTTGTTAATGCTTTTCCGTATATCAATCCATTCTCTAATACATCTTCTACATGTTTCAACATTTTCTTTTTTGGGTTTTATCCCTTTTTCTTGATCATGGCTAAGGTCTTTTTCCCATGACTTTACATACAGACCGTTATTGATAACTTCTGGTATTTGTTTCTTCATAAATATCCCCTAATTGTTAATTTCAATTACTTTTTTATCTAATTCCCTTAAAAATAACAACTTATCTGTGTTTAGTACCGTTTAATCTGCGGTATATCACGCCTTATTTATTACGGATAACGCTTTATCTACGATAGATTAAACTTCATCTGGAAAATCAGGGACAACAAGGGATAATATATGAGATGCGAACAGCAAATTATCCGACTTGTCGGCGTTGGAATAAAGCTATAGAAAGTGAGACCATAGCCAAAATATAACACAATGCGTATGACGCACTTATAATAATATATTTTGCAGGAATATCGCTGCCTTCATAAATCGCATCACTTATCCAGAAAACCTGTAGATTCGGAACGATAAATCGGCCAACCTTTGCCCATAAATGCGAATCAGCAAAACGGCCAAATGTGTAATCGCTTACGAGGCCGAGCAGAAAAACGCCAATGCAAGCTGAAAGCGTTACGGCTGTGTTGAACCAAACCGAAAATACCATAGCAATGGAAACAATTACAATCGCAGCGAGCAGCAGTAATAATGAGCCGTAAATATCAAATGCGTTTATGCCATTATGCTGCGGATTGAATTGCCAGTTAATGTCAATGAAGGATAAAAATAATATGCCGAACGTGGCAAATATGCCGGTTAATATGATTGCTGTTGAAGAAAATTTCCAATCGTAAGAATAATTAAAAAAGGCGGAAAGCAAAAGCGATACAATAATAATCACTCCAGCTGTGGCAATTACCGGCCAATCACGCTGGTCAGCAGTTGATTCGAGAACGCCATGCCGAATCGACATTAAAAGGGCTATACTGCAGATATAATGAGCAAGAGCAACAGCGAGAGAGACCCCAAGAAATTTAGAAAGAACGAATATCGGACGTTTAACGGGTTTGCTTAGAATGGTAACTATCGTTTTTTTCTCAATTTCCTCAGCCATTGCACCGGAAGCGGAAAAAATTGCTATGAACAAACTTGCCAGGAACAGCGTAGATAGCCCTAATTCGCGGAGCAGCTTATTGTCATCGCTCATCGTGTACATAGCGAGAGATGGGCTTATGATCAGTAGAAGCAGGGCAGAGATGATTATGATGGCGTAAACCGGCTGCCTGAGCGTATCTATGAAAGTATTTTTTGTAAGGACGAATAGCTTATACATTGTAATTTTTCTTTTATTATTGTGTAATTTAGTATCGTAAGTATCACGCTTGACGGGCAATATCTATACTGTTATATTACACGGCTTATAAATTGTAAAGAGCTTACATTTAACATGCGACTTGTGATTACATACTGTTTTTGTAATTTTTTGTTCAAATAACAAAATTAAAGGGTAAAGAATGTCAATGTCCTCCAAACGCGGCGAGCAGGTATCTGTTGCTTGTTTTGTTGCAGCTATTCTGTTTGCGGTTATTGCTTTGCTCGTTGGCCGATGGAGCGGTTTTTTTGCAGTTTCGGCTAGTGGCTGGTTAATATTGTCAGCAGCTTTAATCTGGCTTGTTTTAACCATCCAGTTTCATCAGCGATGGCTTGCCGAACAGGAAAAACTCGACGCAAGTCAACTGGCAGCTGACAAACACACTTCCGCAATTTTTCAGCAGGGAAATAAAAAACAGGATTTATTCGTAACTGCAAAAAAACGGCTTGATATTTTTGAAAAATGGTTTCTGCCGATTTTCGCAGCAATGATTGCCATCTATCAGGTAGGTATGGGGCTGTATCTATTAAAGGGTATATCTTCTGCCGCAAGTCTTACTGCGAAGCAGCCGCTGGTTTGTGTGATTTGTATGACAGCTATTGCTTTTATCAGCTTTCTGCTTTCCCGCTACGCAACTGGTATGTCGGCTCAGCCGAAATGGAAGCCATTAAGAGCCGGCGGAAGCATCTTTCTGGCAATAGCACTATTATGCTTTGCACTTGCGATTGGCCTGGCAATGGTGCAATTCAAGATGTTCGTTGTAGTAAATGTTATTAATTACTGCGTGGCCGTTTTGCTGATAGTGGTTGGAGCTGAAACGGCTCTCAACGTTATAATGGATATATATCGGCCGAGAATAAAAGGGCGATACAATAGAAGTGCTTTTGACAGCCGTTTGCTTGGAATTATAAATGAGCCCGGCAAAATTGCACGTACAGCATCAGGGGCAATCGATTATCAATTCGGGTTCCAGGTCTCTCAAACGTGGTTTTATAAATTGCTCGAAAAGGCGGTTGTGCCGCTGGTTTTGTTTGCAGCTGTAACGCTGTATTTGTTCAGTGGTGTTGTTGTGGTTGAGCCAGACCAGCAGGCAATAATAGAGCATTTCGGAAATCCGATTAATAGCAGCGGCGAAGCGAGGATTGCCGAGCCGGGATTAAGTTTCAAATGGCCCTGGCCGATTGATATTGCATATAAATATCCCATCAAAAGAGTTTCGCAGGTTAATAT
>JAGLNB010000293.1 GCA_023139715.1 Planctomycetota bacterium
CGGTCAGCGTGGGAACAGCGAGCTTTATTGAGCCGGATTGCACAGCGAAAATCGTTGATGGTATAAAAAATTATTGCAGCAGAAAAAAAATTAAGAGCATTACAGAATTAACCGGCTCGCTTGAGGTATAAAAAACGATGGAAACACTGAAATTGCTAAGAGATTATTTTCCGACAGCTATTTTTACCGGAAAATGTATGGTGTTTGTAAGTGAAGATTGGCGAGTCGAATTGACCGAGCACAAAGATAATGATTTTAGTAAGGCCGCTCCAAAGCCGGCAATTATTCGGGTGAGAATTTCAAGAAAAACACTCGATGGCGATTTGCTCGAGGCCAGCTATTATGAGGATTTTCAATTGGCCTTGCTTGGCGAACTGGCTGAACAAATCGAAAAGTATGTGCAGGCGGCAATTGGAACTAATCTGCGAGAAGCATAGTAAAAAGAAAAGTTAAAATGTAAAATGCAAAGTGTAAAATTAAGGAAGTCGTCCCGAAGGGACTCCACAATTTTGATTTTTAATCTTTAATTTTTGATATTTTTATGGTTGGTTTGAAAATAGAAAAAGTAAATGACGGCGTTGTTTTTACAGCTAAAATTGTGCCAGGCAGCAGCAGGACAGCTTTGTGCGGCTTGCTCGATGGAATGCTGAAAGTCAAAATAGCAGCGGCTCCCGAAAAACAAAAAGCAAATGGCTGCCTATGTGAATTTCTGGCTAAAAAAATCGGCGTTAAAAAAAAGGATGTTAATATAGTATCAGGAAAAACCAGTTCCATTAAAAAAATTAAAATTTCAGGCCAGGCAAACCCTGCCAAAGTGTTGGCAGGGCTAACCGGAATAAGCAAATAAAAAAACGAAATAAAATCAGCGGTAAAACTGTCGGCTAAATATGAACAACTAACAACGAGCAACTAATCAATGACTGATAAATCGCTTCTTTCACGAAGTCATATCGCAGATGAGACTTCACTAAAGTATATGCTCAAACTCGCTGCGCCGATGATAATGGCTTATCTCTCTTTCACTATTATGCAGTTCGTGGATAGATTTATGGTTTCGCGTTTGGGCACGGAAGAATTGGCAGCTGTTTTGCCGGCCGGGCTTATAGGTTTTGTGCCTGCCAGTTTTGCGATGGGAGTTATGACCAGCGTTACAACATTTGTCAGCCAGAGTTTGGGCAGAGGTGAAAAAAGAAACTGCTCAAATTATTTCTGGCAGGCAATCTATATGGGCTTGATTTATATGGCAATTGTAGTAGCGGTTATATGGCCGATGGCTCCGAAAATTTTCGAGATGCTCGGCCACGAAACAGCGGTTGCAGATATGGAAGTGGTGTATCTTAGAATTATGCTCTACGCTCAATTTATGGCGGTCTTCATCTGGGCTTCCAGCCAGTTCTTTATGGGTGTGCATCGGCCGATTATTACGATGTACACAGCTATAGTAGCTCAGCTTATAAATGTTGCGGCAAACTACGTTTTGATTTTCGGAAAATTCGGCTTTCCTAAAATGGGCATTGAAGGAGCTGCGTGGGGAACATTTATCGGAATAGGTGTTGGGGCATCGCTTAAAATGCTCATGCTCCTGACGGGAGATATAAATAAAACTTTCAGCTGTCGGAAAATGATGAAAATCGATTTTGCGAAAATGAAAAATCTCCTGAAGGTCGGATTGCCGGCTGGTTTTGGATTGATGGCAAATATCGCTCTTTGGGGAATCCTTTTATTTGCTCTGGTTGGACAGTTTGGCAAAGAGGCAATGGCTGCTACGAGTGCAGTTTTTTCCTGTATAAACGTTTCTGTTATGCCGATTGTTGGAATAGCGGCGGCTCTTACAGCAGCTGTGGGAAAGGCCATAGGAGAAGGGAAAAAGCACGTGGCAATAAAACAAACAAGCGTCTGCCTGAAAGTCGGGCTGGTTTATATGGGATTGATAGGAATTTGTTTTTTCGTTTTCAGAAATTCTTTGATGGCGTTTTGGTCGGGTGATGATAAAGTGATTGCAGCCGGCGTAAATATCTTGATTTGTGCGGCTATTTTTCAGGTTTTTGATGCGGCGACGATTATTTATAACGGCGCATTACGTGGAGCCGGTGATACGGTTTGGCTGATGTTCTGTCCGACAGTAAGCGGAGTAGTGATTTTGGGAATTGGCGGATTTTTAACGGCGAAATTTTTTCCGCAGCTTGGCTCGCTTGGCCCGTGGATGGCTGCTACGGCGAGCATTATAGCAATCGGCTCGGCAAACCGATGGCGGTTTAAGAGCAATAAGTGGAAGAAAATAGATTTGTTTAAGCATCAGCCGCTTGCTGTGCCCGTTGAAATCGATGCGGTAGTTGAATGAAGGACACCTCTAAAAATGTCATTGCGAGGAGTGAAACGACAAAGCAATCTCTGTTATTGCTTCAAAGGCGAGATTGCTTCGCTTTGCTCGCAATGACAGAATGTATTTTTAGAGTTGGTTGATTTTTAACTTTTGATTTTGAATTATGAAAAAGATTTTCTTTTTGACAATTTGTTTTGCGGCCTTTGCAGTGCAAATTTGCTTTGGCAAAAATGAGCCGCTGGCCAATCAGGACAAAAGCGGTCTTTATGCAAGGTCGATAGAAAAAGTTCTGCGGTTACAGCCGGATGAAGTGGACCTGGCTACAGCGGTATTGATTGTCTCCGAGCAGTGGAATGATAATGTTTATGGCAGAAGATATTTATCGAAACTGGATAATATGGCTATTGAAATCCGCAGTCGGCTCGAAGATAAAGGGCTTGCCGTCAACTACAAAGCCATCGCTGTAATAAATGAATATCTTTTTGAAGATGAGGGTTTTGGCTCGGTTGCAGAAGCGAATAATCCAGATGATTTATTTTTGCATTCTGTGCTTGATACAAAACGCGGCTATTGTTTGAGTTTGTCAGTTCTCTATCTTGCACTCGGCGAACGGCTTGGATTGCCGCTCTACGGCGTGGTTGTGCCGGGACATTTCTTTGTGAGATACGACGATGAAAGAGTGCGATTTAATATCGAAACAACCGGCAAGGGCGGTTATGCCGACGATGAGCATTACATAGAAAAATTTAATGTTCCAATCGAAGACCGCGGAACGCTTTATATGAAAAGTTTGGATAAAATTCAGACGCTTGGCTGCTTTTTTAATAATCTCGGAAACAGCTA
>JAGLNB010000294.1 GCA_023139715.1 Planctomycetota bacterium
AAGATGTCAGCGACATAAACATTGCAACTCCAGCACTTGGCCCGTCTTTTGGTACTGCACCGGCCGGCACGTGAATGTGGTAATCAAATTTGGTGAATTTGTCAGCGTCTATTTTTAGCTTCTTTGCATTTGCTTTTATTACTGAAAAGGCGGCTTGAGCGCTTTCTTTCATTACATCACCGATTTGACCGGTGAGCAGCAGTTTTCCTTCGCCGGCCATCTGCGCCGATTCTATAAACAGGAGTTCTCCACCAACGGGCGTATAGGCAAGAGCCGTTGCAACACCTGCTATTCCGGTTCTAAGAGCCAGTTCAGATTCAAAATATTCCGGTCCAAGAATTTTTATCAACTGTTTTTTGCTGATAGTTGCGCGTCTTTGTTCGGATTTTGCTATTTTTGTCGCAACAGTCCTGCAGACTGCTGCTATATTTCTATCGAGATTTCGCACGCCGGCCTCACGTGTATAGCTTTGTATTATTGCCAGTATTGCCTCATCTTTTATGGTGAGCTGGTCTTTATTTATGCCGTGTTCTTTCAGCTGCCGCGGAATAAGATATTTTTTTGCGATTTTCAGTTTTTCGATTTCGGTATAGCCGGGCAATTCTATAATTTCCATCCTGTCGTTTAATGCCGGCGGAATCGGTTCGGTATAGTTGGCTGTTCCTATAAACATCACAGCTGATAAATCGAAAGGTTCATCGAGATAATGGTCGTTAAAACTGAAGTTTTGTTCGGGGTCGAGTACTTCGAGAAGTGCGCTTGCCGGGTCTCCTCTGAAATCGCTTCCGATTTTATCCATTTCGTCGAGCATAAAGACTGGGTTTTTACTGCCGCACTTTCTAAGCTCCTGCAAAATTCTGCCCGGTAAAGCACCAATGTAAGTTCGCCTGTGCCCGCGAATATCAGCCTCATCTCTTATTCCGCCGAGTGATATGCGGACAAATTTCCTTCCCATTGCTCTTGCGATGGATTTTCCGAGTGATGTTTTGCCAACTCCCGGAGGGCCTGCAAAACACAGTATCGGGCTTTTACCTGTCGGATTCAATTTTCGCACAGCGAGAAATTCGAGGATGCGTTTTTTTACTTTACGCAAATCATAATGGTCGCGATTTAGTATTCGCTCGGCTTTGTTAATATCGAGCTGGTCGGCGGTTTGAACTGACCATGGCAATTCGCATATCCAGTCGAGATATGTTCGGATAACGCTGTATTCGGGAGAAGCCGGCGGAATTTTACTCAATCGGTCTAACTCCCGCATTGCCTCCTTCTCAACATTTCTTGGCATTTTAGCTTTTTTGATATTTTTAATCAGCTGCTTTATTTCATCGCTCTGCCTGTCGCCTTTGCCGAGTTCAGATTGTATTGCCTTTAGTTGTTCCTGCAGAAAATATTCTCTCTGATTTTTGTCGACAGATTCTCTTACTCTGCCCTGGATTTTATGGCTGAGTTCGAGAACCTCAAGTTGATTTGCCAGTTCGAATGAAATTTGCTCCAGTCGCTTAGCCGGATTTAGTTCTTCAAGCAGCTGCTGTTTTTTTGCAATATCAAGATTTAGATTAGCCGCCAGGAAATCTGCCAAAGCAGATGGGTTTTCAATATTTTCCAGTAGTACCGATGCCTCTTCCGGGACGTTTGGACTAAGCGCAATAACGCGATTAGCTGTCTGGCGAACGCTGACTATTAATGCCCGAAGTTTTTTTGTCATCTTCACGCTTACATCGAGCATTTCCACTGCCGCTTTTAAGTACGGCTCTGTTGCTATTTTTTGCTTTATTTTGAATCTCGTTATGCCGTGTACAACGATATGAACTGAGCCCTGCGGCAATTTTATAATTTTTAGAATTGAAGCAGCTGTTCCAACCGAATAGATATCTTCAAAACCCGGCTTATCGGTTTCCGGATTTCGCTGCGTTACCAGACCTATAACGGATTTATTTGATTTGGTTGCTGCCAGCAGACGTTTGCTTCTTTTTCTGCCTATAGCGAGAGGCGTGATTGTTCCCGGATAAGCAACTGCGTTTCTTACTGGCAAAATACCGATGGTTTTCGGCAATTTGAATTTCTGATTGTTTTCAAAATTGCTTGTTTCTTCATTGTTTAGATAGCGTTCAATATCCGTTGCGTCTTCGGTTATCATTTCTACCAGCCAATTATTGTTGGCAAACAGTGAATTTTCTAAATTATTTTTCATTTTTTTTAGTTACCGTTTATTACTTAATTTTTTATTTTATGAGAACGAATAATACAGAATTAGTGGCTCGGCTGCAAATGGTAAATTAGTTAGGAGTTTTTTCTTGCTCAGCGAGATACGAGCTTCTCGTGAAAGGGGAGGACATAACCCAGCTAAATCCTTCCGAAATGGCTTTTTGTCTCCACCAT
>JAGLNB010000295.1 GCA_023139715.1 Planctomycetota bacterium
CCGCCCAGGTCCGGTACGGGCGCAATAGTATTAAAGTCGATGAGAATATCATCCATAGCCATAACTGTTGTTGTACTGCCGGCAAGCAGGGCCAGCGACAGAACCAAAATCAATAGATACTTATACATTTTTTTACTCCTTCTTGTTCCGTTTTCAACAGGCATAAAATATTGTAACAACACATTACAAAATATTTTACATTTATGCCCGTCTCAACATACTTTCCACCTTCCTTACGTTACACAAATCCAATCTTATCTTCTTGTGGCATCACCTCCTTGCTGCGAATGGTTGACGGCACGGATAGTTCCGCAATCATTCTTGTCTGATACGATATTTAGTTGTTTTTTTCGAGATATTAACTTGAAAAAACAAACGGGAAAGCCAACGAGCGAACTTTCCTCCTTCACACTGGGCTTGAGGCATCAACTCCAGCAAAACACACATTTGCTCAGAAATTTTGCACCTGTGCAAAATTACTAATTAACTCAAACTGGCCGTTTTTATGCGAAAAACTACATAACTATAGCCAGCACAAAAGCTTACATTAAATGAAAAACTACTCGTTTTTTATATGAGAACTGCCCAAAAACCTTGTTTTTCGATGCCGGCAAGTGTTTTTGGCACCGAATCGGTCGATTTGAGCAATTGACTCTACTTGATCATTGTGATGCAGCCGCCAAAAGGCCAAAAAAACAACGCCCAACGCCAATGCCCCAAAAGGGGCAAAGCACTCTAAGAAAGCGCCTCCAACGCCAACGTTCATTATAAAGGTTTTATTAAAATAATCAAGCAAAATAACAGGGTTTTGTAAAAAAAAAATCGCACTAAACCGCCGTGCCAGGGGATTACGTATAACTTCTTTTATATTGGAGTGTTACACAAGTTATTTCATTATATTGTTTTCATTTTTTAGTTTTGTCTGTTATCTTATCAGGAGTGACTGACGCCAGCGTCAAAAGTACTTTGCCTCCTCGATTTTGGCGCGTTGGTGTTGTTTTTGCGGCGTTTTTCGGCCTTTTGGCGGTTGCATCATGACTAAGGGAAAATTGTATTTGTCGCTTTGGCTGGTTTTATATTTTGCCGGCTGCTCAACTACAGAGTCTTCTCGGAAGCGGCTGGTTACGCGGGACGATCCGACGGTGGCGATGGTGAACGGCCGGGCCATTAAGCAAAGTGAGTTGCTTAAAGTATTGCTGCCGGCGAAGGGCCGGAAGGTGCTGGACGAACTGGTACTGCTGGAAGTTGTCCGTCAGCACGGGGCCGAAAAGGGAATCAGCATTACCACTGTTCAGAAACAGGCCGAATTCGATCGGATATTGCGAGAGCTGGCGCCCGATAAAACCCGGCGGGAACAAACAGCACTGTTTAAATATATGCTGGAAAAACGCAATCTCTCTCAGGCGGAAT
>JAGLNB010000296.1 GCA_023139715.1 Planctomycetota bacterium
CTGTTGATGTGCCGGTTATTGCTTCGGGAGGTGTGGGGCAAGTGGCCGATGTAAAACAGCTGGCTAAATTGGGAGTTGATGCGGCTATCGTTGGCAGAAGTTTGTACGAGGGCACGCTCGAGCTTTCCGAGGCAATAGGGGCAACCAAATAACAGCGGATAAAAGCTGTTGATTTGCCGCTAATCCCTACAAAAACACCAATTTCTGAAATAGATATTTTCCTGAATTTGGTATAAAAAGTTGAACCTCTGCAGATAAATCCGCCACGCCAAAACCGCAAAAACTTTTCTTGATTATTATTCCTGCTGCAATTACTATAACAGCAGTCTATATGTGCAGGTTGAAAAGTCTTTGTCGGAGGGTAATTATGAGTAAAATTAGACGTTATAATTTAGCCATATTCGCAATTTTGGCCATCTCAAACACAATCTTTTTTGCCGGTTGCAATGCCCCAAAGGGACATCTGACAGCGTTTAATAAATACTTTGAAGCATCTGACTATGAAAATTCAATTCTGTATGCACAGAAAAAATTAAAATGTCGTAAAAATCCAAAAGGTGAAGACTTGCTCTGGGCAATGCAGCTTGGAGCAGTCGAAAGAATGCGTAAAAATTATCAGCAAAGTACGCAGTATTTCGATAGAGCCGAAGAGATGCTGAAATATTACGACGAGAAATCCGAAATCGGCGATACCATCGGTTCAATAGTGGCAAGCGACAACGTAACTCCTTACAAGGGCGAAGAATATGACGGCGTAATGATAAATACGTACAAAGCCCTGAACTTTATGGCTGTAGGCAAAATGGATTTGGCGAGAGTAGAATTTAATCGGGCTCTCGACAGACAGAGAAGGGCAAAGGAAAAGTTCAGTGAAGAAATAGATAAACTCCGGTCCGAACTGGAACAAAAACAACAGCAAGATAAACTTTCCCAGTCCAATGTAGAAAATCCGAAAACGCAGGAACTATTGGCTCAAAAATATCCCAATCTCTACAACTTTGAAGCTTATCCCGATTTCGTCAATCCATTCGCAACCTATCTCGCTGGTCTGTATTTTAATCTGGTTGGCGATTACGCTAAAGCTGCGGATTTGCTCAAAGAATCATGCGGTATGGTGGGAGATAATCCATACATAGCCGATGACCTCGCTACCGTCGAAAAGATACTCAATGGTCAGGCAAAACTTGAAAATACGGTCTGGCTGCTCTTCGAAAATGGCCTTGGGCCTGTAAGAAAAGAATTCCGGCTGGATATACCATTATTCATTGTAACGAACAGGGTTAAATACGTGGGAATTGCTTTGCCGAAATTGGAATTCAGAGACAAGGCATATTCACATCTGCTTGCAAATTCTGACGGCAGGAGCTATATGACAATTCCGGTTGCTGATATGGACAGAGTTGTCCAAACTGA
>JAGLNB010000297.1 GCA_023139715.1 Planctomycetota bacterium
CATCATCAGCCACTTTCGACATTGGCAGCGGCTTTAAGTGCAGTTGGCCTTTGTCAAAGAAATCCTTCTGGTATTTGACCACTGATTTTGCAACTCTTAGAAGGGTATTTTTTCGCTGCTCTATCGCATCCATAATCCACTGAGCAGAACGTATATTGTTTTGCAGAAACTCCCTCGTTTTTTGGTCAGCACCGGTATCTTTTGCTTTGTTTGCATAGTAGTCATTTATTTTCAGATTTGGAACGCTTGAATCAATAAGAACGACGGTATATTTGGCTAATTCATCCGAGTATTCCACTATTATGTCAGCTGTGATAGGGTGGTTTTGGTCGTTACTGACTTGCAGTCCAGGAGATGTGTCGAGTTTACTTATGCGTTCGATTGCGCGATTAATCTGCTCAATACTGCAATTCATTTTCGCCGCAACTTCCGGCAGATGATTTTCGAGCAGTTCATCGAGATGTTCAGCGATAAGGCGGGATTCAAAGCTCATATCTTCGCCGTTCTGAGCCATCTGAATCAGCAGGCATTCTTTCATATTGCTTGCACCAATACCTGTCGGCTCTAGTCCGTGAACAAGTTCCAATGCTTTTTTTAAATCTTCAAATGTGAAATCTGCTCGGTCTTTATTGTATAGCTGTTCCAATCTAACGCTTAGATAACCTCTATTGTCGATGTAATCTATGATTTTACTGCCGGCCTGTTTGATTTTTTCATCGGCTTCGACCAAGCCCCATTGCTCTTGAAGATATTCGTGCAGTGATTTAGGCGGGGCGACTGTATTTTTTAGTGCCTGCAATTTGCTGTCAACATCATCGTTTCGGCTGCGCGAGCGATACGGCTCGGCTTGACTCATATATTCTTTGTAATTATCATCAAGCGTATCGATTTTTCCGAAATCATCAGTTCCCTGACGGTCGGAATTAATCTGCTGGTTTGTTTCATCTGTTTGCTCGGTGTTTGATGGCTCGTCGATTTCAAGAACAGGGTTGCTATTGAGTTCCTGCTCGATTCTTTCCTGAAGCGCAAGAATTGGAAGCTGGAGAATTTCCAT
>JAGLNB010000298.1 GCA_023139715.1 Planctomycetota bacterium
CCGATGCTGCAAAGGAAAAGCACGTGCCGGTAATTGAAAAAATCGATAGCGGTTACAAAGTTACCATTGGCAGCGTTTTGCATCCTATGGAAGCCAAACATTACATTGAATGGATTGAGCTAATCGCAGACGGCAAAGTGGAGCGGCAGTTTTTAATGCCAGGTCAAAAACCGCAGGCCGTTTTTGGCGTTGCAGCGGCGGAGGTAACGGCGAGAGGGTATTGCAATATTCACGGATTATGGAGAGGGAAATGTTAGATTTAGAATCGCTGTTTAATTTGAGCTATGGAATGTGCATCATAAGTTCCAAATCGGACGACAAATTAAACGGCTGCATTGTTAATACGGTATTTCAGATTACGCCGGAGCCGCCGATGATGGCGGTCAGCGTTAATAAGAAAAATCTGACTAACGAATTTATCAATAAGAGTAAAGTTTTTACAATTTCTATTCTTGCTGAAGATACGCCGATGGAATTCATCGGGAGATTCGGTTTCAAAAAAGGTAAAGACATTGATAAATTTCAGGATGTAAATTACAAAATCGGCCAAAACGGCGTGCCGATAGTTACCGATAATACGGTCGGTTTTATTGAAGCTGAAGTTACAGATAAAATTGAGATTGAAACGCATACGCTTTTTATCGCAAAGATTACTGCCTGTGAAACCATCGACGAAAATAAAATTCCAATGACATACAATTATTATCGTGCTGTTAAGGGCGGCAAAACGCCGAAAACAGCTGCAACTTATGTAGCAAAAAAACCTGGCGTAAAACAGGAAAAAGGAGCCAAAGATATGAAAAGGTATGAATGTGTTGTCTGCGGTTATATTTATGATCCTGCTATTGGCGATGTTGAAAATTCAATAGAAGCCGGAACGGCCTTTGAAGATTTGCCAGATGACTGGGTCTGTCCCGAATGCGGAGCCGACAAGGACCAGTTCGAGCCGCTTTGAAAAAGGATAATTGAAATTGGATTCGGCTCAACTTGAAAAATATAGTTCAGCCATTACGCTTTCGGATATGGAAATTTTTGTCTTTCCGGAACTAATGTACAGCCTGGTTCTGGCAAACATTATGAGTCCTGTAATCT
>JAGLNB010000299.1 GCA_023139715.1 Planctomycetota bacterium
GAACAATCCCAAACTCAACATTTCTACCGGATAGTCTGCCTGCGAGATAAGCACCGAGACCTATTCCGACTGCAACAATAACAAATAGCTGACTGCTGTGCTCTTTATCAAAGCCCAAATGGTCGATGCCATAAGGAATCAGATTTGCGTAAACCAATCCGCCAATCAGCAAAAAATATGCAGAGGCCAAAACCGCCAAAAGCAGATACCGATTTCTGCGAATTAGCCAAAGCGTTCGCCAAATATCCCGTACGAATAACAAAGACACTTGCATGCCAGCACCAGCTACAGGGGTTCGCTTTATTTGTAAACTTGCGAGCAGTCCAACTGCGGAAAAAATAACACATCCAATACTAATTAAAACAAAGTTGTTCGCTGTTACCTGGGATAAAAACGCTGCCCAGGCAGTTCCCATAATAATGGCCAGATAAGTCAGCGCTTCCAATATACCGTTTGCCCGTGAGAGTTGAGTATCTTTTACAAGCTCAGGAACGATTCCATATTTTGACGGAGCAAAAAATGCGCTCTGAGTTGCCATCAGGAACAACACGCCATAAATGCCAATGGTGCTTTCAAACATAAATGCAATACAGCCAATTACCATCAATAAAATTTCAGCGACCTTTGCTGAAACGATAATATTTCGCTTACTGAAACTATCAGCGAGTTTGCCCGCCAATGCCGAGAACAGCAAAAACGGCACTACGAAAACAGCTCCTGCCAATGCCGTAACATTAACCGCATGGGAATCGCTTTGCAGTTCAATTAGCAGCAAAATCACTAACAGCTTAAATATATTATCATTAAACGCCCCTAAAAACTGCGTAGCGTTAAGCCACTTAAAAGAAGCTCCAAGTTTTGTTTTTTTGTCCATTTGAATGTCCCGCAATGGGTTATACTATACAATAAAAGTTAACGCTTTGCAGAGTCGGGTTTTGTGCTTTGTTTTTTTGTCCACTATACATCCAGTGACATATAGCTAAATTTAAAACCACAATAATTAGTGGAATAAATAAGATAGAGAAAAAATTGTCAATATCGCAAAATCTGGTTATCACAGCAAAAATTAAACCTGAAGATAATCCAGTAATTGCGGAAGTCCCAGCAACAATCTTAGATGTACCTTTGTTAAGACACCCATAAACACCGACAACAATCAATCCGCCAATTGACAGTAAAGAACATAACCAACCCACCATGAGAAAAGCTCCATACCATCCAAACATTTCAGGGGCAACAGGGCCATTCTCTATCCGCCACCAAATGGTAGCTGTAGCGCCTGAAAATACAAAGCATGAAACTCCGTATACCACAAGAGCTATTAAAATATTCAAAAACTTTTTCATTTATTGTTCCTTCAAGTAATGGTTTATCTGCGAAAATACCTCTTTCCGCATATTCGCCGATTCGTTGAATAACTCATGATTAGCATTTTCTATCAAGCTAACCTCAACGTCTTTGAATTTCTCCTGAATAAACTTGATATTAAATCGCCAATCGACTGTCTTATCAGAGGTGCCCTGAATAATTTTAACGCTTTTTTCGCTGGCCGGCAAATCATCAATTTTTTCGTTCCATTTATGTAACGCTCTGACCCATTTTAATGGCATCGTTCTATTTTGCAGAGGGTCTTTGTTTTTGACAAAATCCAAAAAATCGGCATTCGACGAATTTTTGCAAAATATTCTCGGAATACTTTTTATGAACCGTATTTTTTTATTGTAGCCGAGTTTTGATTTCTCCCAGCTCGTGCAATGTATAAGGGGAGCGATTAAAACAACACGGTCAAAAATAGTGTCGTTGCTGTTGCTGCAAAGCAAATAATCCAGGACAGCAGCCGCTCCGGTACTGTGGCCGACAAAATGATAAGGGCCTTTTAATTGCGGCCTAACCTTATCTGTAAAATCAATCAATGCCCGGCTGTACTGTGAAAAGTTGTCAATTGCTGCACGCCGGCCACTCGAAAGTCCAAGACCCGGCAAATCGAACGCTGCAACAGCATAACCTGCTTTGAGCAAATATTCAATCAAGTGATTCAATTGGCCGCAATGGTCGAAGTAGCCGTGAAGCACAAAAACCGTTGCCCTATATTTTTGTGGTTTGTAGATATGTCCAACCAGCGTAAATTCGCCTGATTCAAAAGTGCCGAAAATATGCTCGACATTATTACTGTCAAAATCAAGACCGTAAAATTTGAAATAGTCAATAATTGAATCTGGATATTCACTGCTGGAATCATCCAGCGGCTTTATCACTTCTTTAACTTTGACTATTGCTTTTGCCATAGTGCAACGCTCATTTCTTTTTTGTTCACAACTGACAACTGCACAACACACAACTAAAATTACTACCAATAACTTCAAACTATGTATTCTTAATTTCACTTTGTTCTAACATCATTGACTAACGATAATTAGTCGCCTGATATCCTCTTCTTTTTGGATAATCATCCAACTCATATAATCATAAAATCGTTGTTTTGCTATAGCATCTTGCTCGCAATCACATGGATCAAACTGATTGGGGTTAATAATCCTGTCTATAATAGCATACCATCCTAATATTGCAGTGCCTTTATATCTGCAATCGATACTTATCCGATTTTCAGGGTTGCCACAGAGATAAATATCAAAAGTGTATCCTTGTTCATCATCAATGATAGTTGGGAAAAAACCTAAAGTAAGCCCGGTAAACAAGGGTATGGGGTTCGCATAATCACCACGACTACCAAACTCCGCTATTAGTTCATGCTCTGAACAATCGATGTCATTAAACTCATCTACCTTACGAAATAATCCTGTGTTCTCGATGTCCTCTTTCAAAAAGTCGCCCCTGTTTTGTTTTGTGCCAATTGCAATGTCGAAATATATTTGTGTTATCTTTTTTTTGTTGGACTCACTGACCTTTGGAGCAAAAGTCCCGGAACAACAACCATTCATAAACACAACCAAAATTAATGCAACTGATATAAAGATGGTTGTCCTTTTCATAATAACACCTCTTTCCTGCTTAAAAAATTTGACTGTCATTTTAATTTTCCTTGCAATCTAATGATTTTCAATTGCCACGGCGGAATAGGTCTCTTTTCTTTTAATTATTCGATTGTTTTGAGTGTTTCCTCTCCCGGATTGATATTTGCGACGGTGCGACGAACAAATCTTCCGGCGGAGGCACTCTCGTAGGCCATAAATATTTATCTAATTGGCTTGCTTTTTTCAGCGTCTCTTTACTCTCATCGTTTTTGCCCTTCATTTTTTGCACAAGCCCCAGCCACCTTAAAGCATAAGCACGCATCGAAGCCGGGCCGACAGACTCTATCTCAAGATAATCACGGATAGCTTTTTCTGCTTTTTCCAATTGTTTGCTTTGTCCATAATGCCAAGCTAAATCAAGCAGAATTCTGCTTTTCGAAGGGTCCAACTCAAGAGTTTTTTTTATGTGTCTTTCAGCTTTTTCCATATCAATAGCTGGCAAATCACCATTGTGCATATAAACTCGCGCCAGCCCCGTATGCGCTGCGGCATTATCAGGAAATTTAGTTACGACCTCTTGCCATATAGCAATTTTTTCCGCACGGCTTTTTCTTGGTCTTATTTCGCAACGCCCTTTTGCTCCATAGACAGTGTCCATTTGCTCTAATTTTTCTACTTGCTTTTTTGCTTTGGATTTACTGCCACCGCAATACCACGGCAGCCGGTCATACATTCCCATAAGCCCTAATCTGGCCTGGTGAAAATCCGGTTTTAATTCAACCGCTCGCTTGAAGTGTCTGACAGCTTTTTTCATTTGTCCCGGCATAGCAAGTCTGCCCCAAAAATTGCGCATCTTAATTATGCCATTATACATTGCAATTTCACCTGACCAGTAGTGAAAACGAGCATTATGCGGTTCCAGTTCAACAGCTCTTTCTATAGTTTTTTGGGCCAAATCCAAATCAAGCGTTTCATGGGATATATAAAAATAAATCCTGGCCAATTCGAATTGTGCTGTTGCATTTTTGGGGTTAGCAGCAACAGCTTTTTCCAAAAATTCTTTTGCCTCATCAATTTTTCCAGCCATCCTCAGTTCAAATGCCTGCATAGCAACATCGATATTGTTGACATCACCAGAATTCATACTTTCTTTTGGTTTCTCAGCCAATACCATTGATGTAACTGCAAAAACCACACAAAGCACAGTAAATAACGTCCTTCTCTTTAACATCTTTTTATCCTTTCAAAAAACATTTCCAATCAACACTAAAACATATCGCAATTGTTATGCCAGAAAACACTTGCCACGCTAACTCTTTTGGCGAAAAGCATTTAGCAGTAAAACTCGAAAACACAAACCTATCGAAAAATAAAAACAGTTGACATTGTATGTACATATGGCGTACATTTAATGTATGAAACAAAAAAACTTAACCACTAACGATAAGGAGTTTTTCTCGCTCGTATCCGAAGCCGCTTTCGCAAATCCATTCAGCCAGCAGCGAATCGACCTCGACAGAAAAATATCTGGAAGCCCCCAAAGCAGCTCCCGACGAGATGCCGTTGCCGAAGCGGTAAGGGAAGTGAATAAAAGAATTGAGAAACTCGATACCAACGGCACCGTAAAAATACAAGACTTCAAAAAAACAGACAAGGATTTGATGGAGCATTTATTTTTGTTTGATGTGTTTCATCAATTCGTCAATCAATTCGACCAGCTAATTATTGACCAGATAGCAGTTGGCGAAAAATCCGTTCCAGTTCCTTTTGCCAAAGAAGCCCTTTCTCTTCTGACCAAGCGAGGATTTAGTCAGCCATTGGCAAATAGATACTTTTCCTTGTTTTACCAAATTCGCAGGGCGTTTCACTTTATCCATCGCGGCCTGATAGGCCAATGCAATTCAATGCTGCTGCTGCGTACAAATCTCTGGAACAATATTTTTACGCATGATATTCGTTACTACGAACGTTATCTCTGGGATAAAATGGAAGATTTTTCCACGCTGCTGCTTGGGCCGACCGGAAGCGGCAAAGGCGCCACAGCTGCGGCAATAGGACAAAGCGGTTTTATTCCTTTTAACGAAAAAAAACAAACTTTTGCAGAAAGCTTTACGAAAACTTTCATTCCGATTAATCTTTCGCAATACTAGGAAACTCTTCTCGAATCCGAACTTTTCGGACACAACAAAGGCGCTTTTACGGGTGCTGTTGAATCACACGACGGCGTTTTTACTCTATGCGGGCCACATGGCTCAATATTTCTCGATGAAATCGGAGATGTGGGTGTTCAGGTTCAAATCAAACTGCTAAAAATTCTTGAAGAACGAATCTTTTCCCCTGTCGGCAGCCATAAAAAACATCATTTCCGAGGACGAGTAATTGCTGCGACGAACAAATCAATTGAGCAGTTACGACAAAAGGAAAAATTTCGAGATGATTTTTATTACCGGCTTTGTTCCGACTGTATTACAGTTCCCAGTTTACAACAGAGAATCCAGGAAAATCCCAGCGAACTTGACGATCTTATCGCCCACACCGTTGAACGCATCACCGGATATAAAGCTGAAGACTTAATCCGAACAGTCAAAGAAGTAATCAACAAGAATCTCGGAGGAGATTATCATTGGCCTGGAAATGTAAGAGAATTAGCCCAATGCGTCAGACGAGTTGTCATAAAGCGTGACTATTCCGGCACTGCCGCCAACTCGCAAGATATAAAAGCTATGCTTTTTACTGAAATTGACTCAGGTAAATTAAATGTCCAAGACCTTTTAGCTATTTATTGTACGATGCTTCACCAAAGATATGAAACATATGAACAGGTGGCTAGAATAACTCAACTTGACCGTCGCACTGTGAAAAAATACATTGAGCATTCCTCAACTTTGTAAAAATAACCATGGCTTATTTACCCAAAGTTCTTTTTATATATTTGACCTACGGATTAATGGTCCGATGGTCTGAAATCACAACCCATTGAGGAAACAAAGCTTAATGGAAATAGAAAAAAGGGCTTACCCCGAAGGGACTCGAACCAATAGTGTTCGGAACAAAAAGTATTTGGCGTTCACTTCAGGGTGTAAACTCAAAATTATTCAGGGAGTTTTAAGAATTATTGGTTACTTCAATTATTCCAGCGCAGCACAAACATAAAAACCCAAGTCTTTGAAATAGGCCTAATCCTGCTTC
>JAGLNB010000003.1 GCA_023139715.1 Planctomycetota bacterium
CCCGCCTGATGCACACTGAAACAATGTCCGCCGACAATAAAAGTCAGTTTGAGATGTATGAAAAATCCAACATAAAACATTTTGGCCTCAAAATAGCTCCTGTTGATATTGGCACTAAAATGCCTGCAGGAATCGGATTGGTAAAAAGCGAGCAAAAAAAAGGAAAAATACAGAACAGCAAAAACGAACAAACACTGATTGACCCTATGACCAGGGAAATCATCAGTAAAATCGCCGAAGTGGATCAACGGGGAAGAAAGAAAATCGACAGAGCTGGCAACACCATCTATAAGGCCAACGATAATTGGTTTATACTAAATGTAAAATTTGCATGGAACGGAGCACCTGAGACTAAAGTCATGGAAACAAAAGAAAAGAAAAGCCGGTAAATAACTATGGATGTATCAGAAATTAAAAATGTTATGCAAAAACAAATTATAGAGAAGTTGGTTGCTCTTAAAAATTATTCGTCTCTAATTTTGCCGATAGTTATAATTCTCGCAGCTGTACTGCTCTTTCTACCTACCAGTATGATAAGCAGAAATCTTAAGAAAAGCATGGAAAAACAAAGCGCTTCAATGGGTAAAAAAATCACCGCTCTTTACAAAGGCGCTGTATCGCTGGACCAATGGAAAACAGAAGAGCAACACCAGAAAAGCTATCAAAAAGATGCCGAGCAAATCGCACTCTGGGCAAAACAAAACACACAAAAAGAGCTGCTGAACTATAAAATATTTCCAAAACCAAAAGGAACATCCGTATTAGTTTTCGGCCAATTCGGCCGGGCATTTCGCAATGCTGTAAACAATCTGATAACTCAGGTTAATGGACGTGATTGCCCTACGGCTGCAGAGCTAAACAGAATTCCGCTCAAAAACAGCCGTCGGCAAAATACGGGGCAATCAACTGTGGATGATACTATTTTAGACGTGCTATGTCAGGAAAAAGCGCGATCGGCCATGGTTTACGCAAACCCAACAAATATCAGCGGGTACGGATTCTGGGAAAATTATGAGTATCTCGGAACAGATAAAGCTGTTGAGGATTGCTGGTACTGGCAGCTGAGCTACTGGATAATCGAAGATGTTTTCGATACTATAAGAGCAATGAACTCCAGCTCTAAAAATGTATTTACCTCACCCGTAAAGCGGCTTGTAGCGATAAATTTTGAAGTCGACTCCAGCGAAAAGGCCGTAATATATGTCGTTTCAAATGAAACAGCAATGACCCAGGCATACACAAATCGTCTGTGTAATAAAAATATTGATGTAGTACATTTCAATATGGATGTCATTGTCGATGCAAAAGAAATCATTCCGTTTATGCAGCAGCTATGCAGTGCCAAACAGCATAAATTCAGCGGCTTTGATGGAAACGACAAAACGCAGGTATTTAAACATAACCAGATAGCTATTTTAGAAAGCAAAATAGAATCAATCGACAGAGAAAGTGAAGAACACAAACTCTACAGATACGGTGATGATGCCGCTGTGAAATTAAATTTAATCTGTGAATATATCCTTAACAAAAGTGGCTATGAC
>JAGLNB010000030.1 GCA_023139715.1 Planctomycetota bacterium
TGGCTCCTCCGGTTAAATTTGAGCGATACGACCTGCTCATAGAGCGTTTGGAAAAAACAAATGCTGTTAAATCAGCCGCTGCAATAATTTCGACACAGGGCTTGCTGCATCTTGGAAATGCCAATGTGCAGGCAGTAAGCATATGGGGAATCCAGCCAGCCAAACAGGCAAAAGTAACATCTCTTAAAACAAATCTAATCAGACAAAAAGAAATATCCGGCGAGCCATCTTTTGAAATTGGAAATTCATCGGAAATAACTGCCGGCTTTGTTGGAATTGGAGTAGTGGCCGAGCCGGACGAAGAAACCGATGAATACGATTTCAAGGCAGCAGAAAAATTTATAGGTCAAAAAGTTGTGCTGACCACAGGGACTCAAATAGAAACAAAATCCGGCGAAGAAAAAAAGTTCAAAAGAAAAACAATTCAATTTGTGATTTCAGATATTGTCTTCACAGGAGTTTACGATATTGATAAAAGTTTTATCTATCTGCCCATAGAAAAATTGCAGAAAACTTTATATCCAAATGAAAATATGCCGGTTGCCGAGCAGATTCAAATTAAATTTGCTGACGGAGTTGATGCCGATTTGGGCCTCGCCCAGATTCGGGGAGTGTGGAAAACATTCGCTGCTGAAAAACTCAATTGGGATTCGAGCTTTATCGAGCAGACAAATATAACAACAGCGAGACAAATGCAGAGCGAATATGTAGCTGAACTGCGAAAACAAATGGGAGTTTTACTGTTGATATTCGGCCTGGTCAGCTTTAGCGTTGTGGTACTGATATTCTGTATATTCTATATGATAGTAATGACCTGCCAAAAAGATATAGCTATAGTAAAAAGCTGCGGTGCGTCCAAAAGTTTGGTAGTTTCTGTTTTTGCAGGTTTCGGCGTGTGCGTCGGTTTGGCTGGCGGCGGATTCGGTGTTGGGCTTGGATACGTTATAACAAAAAACATAAGCACTGTTGAAGAATGGATAAGGATTATATTCGGATTGAAGTTGTGGAAGAGCAGCGTTTATATGTTCAACAAAATACCAAATCAGGTGGATTGGAACAGTGTATTGCCAATCGTTCTCTCAGCTGTGGCCGCTGCGGCTATTGGGGCATTGATACCAGCTATAATTGCGGCAAAAACAAAGCCGGTAAATATTTTGAGATACGAGTAAAATAAAAAAGCAAAACAAATAAATGTATAAATTCATTTTGGCATTTCGTTATATGTTCAGGAAACGCATCAGCTATTTTGCTTTAGCGGCTGTGGCGCTGTGTGTTTTTATTGTTGTTGTGGTGATGACAATAATGAATGGCCTCGTGGATGATTTTAAGCAAAAAAATCACAGCTTTACAGGCGATTGCGTGGTTCAGAGCGAATCGCTGGTCGGCTTTGCTTACTACGAAGATTTTGTGGAGATACTGGATAAAGAAAATTTTATTGCTGCTGTTTCACCTGTGATAAAAAGCTATGCACTGGTTAGCTTAGCCGGCTCCAGTAGAAACAGCGGTGTGGAAATTACAGGCATTGACCCGATTCGCCATAGCTCGGCTACCGGTTTTGGAAAGAGTTTATATTATCATAAAAATAACACATCCAAAACGTTTGAGCCGGATTACGAGCCGAATCTTCCGGGCTGCGTTCTCGGAATTGACCTTGTTTTAACCCGCAACGCAAAAGGCCAGTACAATCAGCGGGAATTTATTTTGCAGAAGGCATTGGTGGTAAGCTGTTTTCCGCTGACCGCAAAAGGAGCTTTATCAAAAGCTGGAACAGGGCTGGTCAATACGAAAACATTTTATTACAGCGATAATTCTCACAGTGCTTTAGCGAGTGCAGATAGTTCGGTTATTTATTTGCCATTTGAACAGGCACAACTGCTTTGCGGAATGGCCGGCTCGACCAAAAGAGCAAATGCAATTCATATAAAATTTAAGTCGAATGTTAAACTCAAAGATGGATGTGGGAAAGTTGCTGTGCTTTGGGACAAATTCAAAAAAGCACAACAAAGCCAAAAACAAGCTGCGCTGTTGGATGCGGTTAGCGTTAAAAGCTGGAAAGATTCCAGGCGTTCATTTATTGCGGCGATGGAAAAAGAACAGATAATGCTGACAATAATGTTTGTCCTTGTTGGGGTTACGACTGTTTTCATAGTGTTTGTTGTTTTTTATATGATTACCAGCCATAAAAGCAAAGACATAGGAATATTGAAAAGTGTTGGTGTTTCGGTTGGCGGTATTGTAAATTTGTTTTCAAATTTTGCTATCCTCGTAGGGTTACTTGGTTCTGCGCTCGGCTCATTTGCCGGCTGGCTCTTCCTGTTGAAAATAAATTCGATAGAGCAGTGGCTCTTTGAACATTTCCAATTCCAGTTGTGGGATAGAACAATTTATGCTATAGGCAGTATTCCAAATCGGATTGAAGTTGACTTGCTTGCTGTGGTTATTGCCTCGGCAATTTTGGCTTGTCTGATTGGAGCTGTTTTGCCTGGTTGGCGAGCAGCGAAATGCAAACCAGTAGATATTCTTCAGGTTAGCCAGTTATGAACAAAGAAAATTTTATATTGCAGGCAGCAGAACTTTATAAAACTTACCGTCTTGGTAAAGCCAATGTTGATGTATTGAAGGGTGTTGACCTCACTATTAACAAGGGCGAATTTATCGCAATAGTTGGTGCTTCAGGCAGCGGGAAAAGCACGCTTTTGCATATTCTCGGCACACTCGATAGGTCGGATAAAGGCGAGGTCAGTTTTGCAGGGCAAAATCTCGCTAAACTAAAGATGCGTAAATTAAATAAATTTCGTAATAAAACTATAGGATTTGTTTTTCAGTTTTATCATTTGTTGGACGAATTAACTGTATTGGAAAATGTTCTTATTCCGGCAATGGCCCAAAAAAGCGTGTTCGGTTGGCTTTTTAGCCGAAAAACCGCAAAAAACAGGGCAAAAGAACTGCTGGCTCGGTTTGGTTTGGCCGGCAGAATCGGCCATAAGCCATATCAATTGTCCGGCGGTGAGCGCCAAAGAGTGGCGATCGCAAGAGCATTAATGAATGAGCCGGAATTACTTTTGGCTGATGAGCCGACAGGAAATCTTGACTCGGAGACAGGAAATGGTATCTTGAAGGTCTTTGAGACGCTCAATAAAGCTGGCCAGACGATAGTTATGGTAACGCATGATGAGAAAATTGCTCGAAGAGCCGGAAGAATAATAACGCTGGTAGATGGAAAAATAGAGAATAATGTGTAGCGACTATTTTACTGCTGATGCAGGACTTTATAAATAAGGAATACATTCCGTGCCTGGCACGGAAATACGAGATACGAAATTATGGCTTTAAAAATTTGGCTTGATGACAAACTGGTTGGGCAGGAAGATGCTAAGATAAGCGTTTTTGACCACGGGGTGCTTTATGGTGATGGCGTTTTTGAGGGTATTCGAGTTTATAATGGCAAAATATTTGAACTGACCGCCCACATAAAACGCCTTTATGACTCAGCGAAAGTTATACGGCTTGACATACCGATGAGTAAAGATGAACTTATAAAAGCTGCTGAAAAAACAGTAAAAGCTAATGATGTTATCGATGGCTATATTAGATTGGTAGTTACTCGTGGAATTGGAACGCTGGGCTTGAATCCGTTTGTATGTGAAAATGCAACAGTTTTTATCATAGCTGACAATATTCAGTTGTACCCTAAAGAACTTTACGAAAAGGGCTTGAAGGTTGTTAGTGCGACAACGGTTCGCAACCATCCTTTGGCGATTCCGCCTCAGGTTAAAAGCTTGAATTATCTAAATAATATTCTCGCGAAAATTGAGGCGTTGGATAACGATGTACCCGAAGCCATTATGTACAATCACGAAGGGTATGTGGCTGAAGCAACAGGTGATAACGTCTTCATTGTAAGAGATGGCCTGATTTATGCTCCGCCAGTTGAGGCTGGCTCGCTTGACGGAATTACCAGGAGTATCGTTATTAAACTGGCAAAGCAGGAAGGATTTGAAGTTGTCGAAAAAAATCTGACAAGAGCTGACTTATATATTTGTGATGAGTTTTTCCTAACAGGAACAGCTGCTGAAGTTATAGGGATAGTTGAAATCGATAAACGTATTATCAGTGATGGCAAGCCGGGAAAAATTACGGAACTGTTGCGGAAAAAATTCTTCAAGTATGTACGTGGAAAAAAATAGCGTATAGCTTCTAACAGATAGAGTAAAATAAAAAGGCCGGTTTATAAAAAACCGGCCTTTGTTTTGGACTTGTAAAAAATTGTTCGTTTTAGAATGTGTATGTCATACTCAAACTGCACCATGTTTCATCATCGTCATTGACTGAATCATCCATTGATGCCTGATAGTAAATTCCAGGAGTGAAGACAAGATTTTTTGTGAGGTCAAATGCCGTCGATGCGCCAAACACTAGATGCGACCAATCGTGGTCAACATTTGCACCACCAGTACCATCATTGTAAACCGCATTTGCAGATAAATTCAGAACCTGCTCTGTAGTTCCTTCAATTATGCCTGGAATGCTCAGGTCATATCCAAGGCCAAAGATGTGCAACCAGCCGCCATTGTTACTGACATTGGGTGAGTCGCTTACGGATGGCCACATGCAAATTATAGTGTAACTCGGAACGATGCCCGCAGGGCAAATATCGGGTAGAGAAATCTCTGCGAAAAATTCCTGCATATCCCAGTCTTTGGTAGGGCCATCAGGGTAATTATAATATACCCAACCAATTTTATAGTCCGTAACATAAGTTTCGCCTTCAAAGAAACTGCTGCCATAGGACAGTGTGATATCCAATTCCTCAGCGTCTTCATATCCACTTGAAACGGCTCTTGAACTCCAGACATTTAAGCCAAAACCAGTGCCGTACAAGTCAATGTCGATGCTTGGCTGGACTGCGCTGTGGCCGCCGGGTCCGTAAGTATCAAAGCCACGGTCAATGTAGCTGCTAAGATATGTTACGTCAAGCGTGATACCCAGTTTATCTTCCTGGGCATGGACGAGGCCTGCTGAGCAAAGCAACAACATAACAGTAGCTAACAAAATTCCTTTTCTCGCCATATTCATCTCCTTAAAAGCTGTTATTTGACACAATTTTAGCACAAAATCAACGCATAACTAACCATAGGAGTTTATCGGTATATTCGCACAAATCAAATAAAAAAAAACTTTTTTTGAACTTTTTTATGCAAAAATAGCCATAAAAACGGCCAAAATGGTACTAAAAAATATATTTTCGACACTTTTAGATTCATAAAGTATAATGCACCCCGATGCGTAATAATGACTCCAATGAAAATTTGTTTAGCTGCTCTGAAAATGCTAATATGGCATCTGCGGCGCCGCTTGCTGTTAGAATGCGGCCGGGAAAGCTCAATGAATTTGTCGGGCAAAGGCATTTTCTTGGAGACGATAGCTTGCTTACAAGGATGCTGCAGGCGGATAAGTTAAGCAGTTTAATATTTTATGGCCCGCCGGGCACCGGCAAAACATCGCTTGCTGCGGTAATTGCCAATCACACTAAAGCAAAATTCTGCTATCTTAATGCGCCGTCAGCCAGCGTTAAGGATATTCGCAATATAATCGGCCAGGCCAGAACACGGCTCGCCGCAAGCAGGGAACGAACAGTTCTTTTTATTGACGAGATACATCGATTCAGCCGTGCCCAGCAGGACGTTTTGCTTGATGATGTTGAGTCGGGAGTGTTAATCCTGATAGGTGCCACTACTGAAAATCCTTTTTTCTCGGTTAATTCACCGCTGATTTCCCGTAGCAGTATATTTCGTTTTGAACTGCTTGAAACCGATGACATTTTGCAGCTGCTTAAAATGGCGGTCGCCGATTCAAAACGCGGGCTTGGTAAATTTGATATTGAGGCGGACGAAGAAGCACTGAAATTTTTGGCTTTGGTTAGTAATGGCGATGCGAGAAGGGCATTGACAGCTCTTGAGGTTGGCGTACTTTCGCAGTTTAATCGGCAGGGCAAAGCGAAAATTAAATTCGATTTGCAAATTGCAAAAAGCTCAATTCAGCAAAAAGCAATTGTTTATGATAGGGACGGTGATACGCATTATGATTTGGCAAGCGCTTTGCAAAAAAGTATGCGAGGCAGTGACCCTGATGCTACTGTTTATTGGCTGGCACGAATGCTCGCTGGCGGCGAAGATACACGTTTTATCGCAAGGCGAATTGCAATTTGCGCAGCTGAAGATGTTGGCAATGCCGACCCGATGGCAACGGTTCTCGCAGCAGCTGCTGTTCAAATATCTGAATTTATTGGTTTGCCGGAAGCCCAATTACCGCTTGCGCAGGCAGCAATTTATATTGCCTGTGCGCCGAAATCAAACGCCTGTGCTATGGCTGTCTGGAATGCAGTTGAAGATGTGAAATCCAAGCCGATTGTACCTGTGCCGAAACATCTGAAAGACAGCCATTACAAAGCGGCAAAGCAAATGGGGCACGGAGTCGAATATAAATATCCGCATAATTTTGAAAATGGTTTTGTTTCGCAGGAATATCTGCCAAACTCCAGCGAGGCGATGTACTACAAGCCAAAAGAAATCGGCCACGAAAAAAACATTAAACATTATTTGCAAAAGCTACAAACGCTGATAGAAAAAAATAAAAATGAAAAAAGATGAATTGCGATTGATGTTGCAAAAACGCCTGCTTGAAATTACAAGTGAATCGCGCAAAGAGAAAAGCAAAAAAGCTTGTAAAAATTTAATATCGATGCCGGAATTTCAGAATGCCTCGACAATAATGATGTATCTTTCGCTGCCAACCGAGGCCGATACCACTGATGCGATACTTTTGGCCTGGCAGCTCAAAAAAATTGTGGCGGCTCCCAAAGTATTATGGCAGCAGCAGTGTATGGAAGCCGTTAAGATAGATTCGCTTGAAAAGGATTTTTCTATAGCAGTTTCCGGTTTGCGAAATCCGATAAAAGGAACAGCTATACCTTTTGAGAGCATTGATTTGATAGTTGTACCGGCTTTGGGCTTTGATGGGCAGGGCAATCGGCTCGGCCGAGGAGGCGGCTATTACGACAGATTTTTGGCAAATGAGCAGCTGAAAGCATCAAAATGCGGTTTTGCCTTTGCTGAGCAGTTGGTTGACTCCGTGCCGGTTACAGAGTATGATAAGCAGGTCGATTTTCTCGTTACGGATGAAGAAATAATACATTTTTAATTTACCGCAAATAGTATTGAAAATTTAAATTTTTACTATTGCATTTGGGAGGCGAAATGGCTCGTTACCGTTCCAGCCGTACAGGCAGAAGAAGAAATAATCGATTTTGGGTTTACGTTTTTTTTGCAGTGATGATTGCCGCTGCTTCGTATGGCATATACCGCATTTCATCTGGTCGAAAGCCGGATACATCTGCGGAAGTGACAGATACTACGGCTAATGATCTTTCTGAAAGAGACAGCAAGGCAAATCAATCTCCAACTCCTGCTCTGGATGGTTCCGAATGGACAGAGCAGGCCGAAGTTCTAAATACAGATGCTGACAATTATGTGATGCCGGCTGATTACAATTCCAGAGCAGCTGAACTTATTGCCGATGGCTTGCGTGCCATTGATGCAAATCCGAGCAGAATTATAGAAGCACGTACTTTTTTTAACGATGCTCTGCCAATATGTCAAAATCCGCATCAGCGAGCTATGGTTAAAAAACAGCTCTACGAACTTGCGAATAAATGGCTGTTCAGTAAAACCATATTCCCTGAAGACAAACTTTGTGGAAGCTATAAAGTGCAGCCGGGTGAATTACTTTCGAATATTGGCAAACGCTATAATGTGCCATACGAAATTCTGATGGAGATTAACTCGATTAGCCGACCCGAAGCACTGCGAGCCGGCCAAATTATAAAAGTAATAAATGGCCCTTTTCATGCCAGAGTTCATCGCTCAGCTTTTACAATGGATTTGTATCTTCAGAATATTTACATAAAAAGTTTTCCTGTCGGGCTTGGCCAAATTGGGATGGAAACTCCGCTTGGCCTCTGGCTGGTAAAAAAAGATGGGAAACTAATAGCTCCTGCATGGTCTGATCCGGTTACGGGAAAATTATACAATGCTGATGACCCTGATTATCCATTGGGTTCAAGATGGATAGGGTTAGAGGGCATAAAAGGCGATGCCGTAGGCAGAAATGGTTTTGCTATTCACGGCACAAAAGACCCAAACGAGATTGGCAAGGCGAGTTCGCGAGGATGTATTCGTTTGCACAACGGCAATGCGGTGCTGGCTTATAATTTACTAATGCCGGGTTTCTCTCGGGTTGAAGTTGTGGAATAAAAATAACGGAATATTTTTTTGGGCTGGACTATGAACCAACGGAAGGTTTGGTCTTGGCGCAGCGGCAATGTTAGGTTGTTGGCGCTTGTAATTTCAGTGGCTCTGCATCTCGTGATGCTGGCAGTGTTTGGAATTGCGAAATTTTCAAAGTGTGAATCGCTGGCTCAGCAGCGAAAAACACCAGCTGTCAGTGTGGTTGAGATTAGAAAGTTTATTAAAGCTGCTCCTGTTACGCCAAAGCCAAAAATGAAAAGACCAGTTGTAAGTCGGCTTGCAGCTAAGGCAGATGAGATATTGCCTGCTGATAAAATTTTTAAAGCTGCAAAGCCATATTTCTCGAACGATAATGTTTTAGAGGAAATGGCTAAATCACAGAGCGAATTTTCGCTGACGGACGATGTGATGTGTTTTGACAGTGTAGATTTTTTTGGCAGCAGTACCAGTCGCCAAAAAATTTGTTATGTTGTTGATTGTTCCGGCTCTATGCAGGGTTTGATGGGCTGTGTGCGAAAGGAACTTAAAAAGTCGATTAGTGAATTGCAGCCGGATAATTATTTTGGAATTGTTTTTTTTGGTGATGGTAAACTTTTTGAATTTGGCGGCGGCCGGTTGCTTCGCGCAACGCCGAAATCAAAATCTGCTGCTTATGATTTTATCGATGCGATTAAACCATCCGGCAAAACAAACGCAGCAGCTGCGATTGAAAGAGCTGTGCAGGTTAGTGATGCTTGCGGAGTCAGTCCCCAGACAATATATTTTCTTACAGATGGCTTTGAATTAACCGCTGATGGCAAGCGGCAGTTTTCAGGCCAAATAGCGAGTTTGTTAAAAAATATTGCGACAGAAACTAACATTAATACTATAGGATTTGAGTCGCAGGGAAATGATAGCAAACTACTTGAAGCGTTAGCCAAGCAAACAGGAGGTAAATTTATTTCTGTTTCCGGCGGTGATTATTAAATGGAAAAATTAAATGCGTAAAAACTTTTTATTGAGAACCTGCATTCTAATTGTTGCATTGGCAGCTGTGTTGGCAGTGATAATTTTTACAATGTCTTCGCAAAAGCGAGATGAGACGGGTACGCAAACTTTCTTTGAGCAGTTCGTGATTTCTGGCGGACCAATCGTATGGCTTGTTCTTTTGCCATTGTCATTTATTACGGTTTACCTGATTTTTGAGTATTGGCTTACGATTAGCAGAGCAAAACTTGTTCCGTCTGGCATTAGTCGTAAGGTGGCTGAAGTTGTGCAGCAGTCTGGTTTAAGGCCGCTGCCGGCAAAGATGGCCGATTCAAATGACCTTGTAAGTGTTGCTGTTTGCAAAGCCGTTGATTATTGCAAAGGTGATTGGCTGCAAATGCAAAAAGCTGTTTTTAATTCATTGCAGGAACAAGCAGAGCAGCTTTTACGCAGAATTGAATGGCTTAATTTGATAGGCAATGTTTCACCTATGGTGGGGCTTTTTGGGACAGTTTTTGGAATGATAAAATTGTTCAA
>JAGLNB010000300.1 GCA_023139715.1 Planctomycetota bacterium
AGATCTACTCACAAAATTGAACTTTGCTGGCAGTTGTGTGATGTTGATTATGAACTTAAAGATGAAACATTGATATTACAAACAGAAAACGGCCGTGTTTGTGTGGCGGTGGCCAAATCCTCCGGCAATGGCAAATGTGAATGCTTTAGAGGTGATAATAATTCGATTGGATGGCAGTCTCTTTATTATGGAAATCGTGAGCCGGCACCGACATTGGTTTACTCGGCGAAAGCTGCTCTGCCAACCAGATTTATAACACTTATCAGCTTGGGAGACGTTATCAATAACCTGAAGTTTGGCATTGATAGTATGGTATCGTGGCGGCTGGATGAATCAGAAGAAGAATTTGTTGTCGGGCTGAATTCAACCGCTGCTGATTTTGGCGGCAGTACTTTCAATTTTATTAAACATAAGTCTAAAACACTGAATTTGGATTGAAGTCAAATTTTTTAGAGGGTTTGCCATGCATGTCCTTGTTGTTCATCAATATTTTCTCGGTAAAGATGATGCGGGTGGTTCGAGATGGAATCAATTTGCGAAGTATTGGAGCCAAAAAGGACACAAAGTAACCGTTTTAGCTGGTACGGTACATTATGCGACAGGACAAAAACCGCCGGAATACAAAGGGAAATTTATTGTTCGTGATGAAGAATCAGAAAACGTCGAAGTTTTGCGATGTTATGTTAGCGAGAGTTATAATAAAAGTTTTATCGGAAGATTTTGGGCTTATTTATCATTTGCCATCAGTTCCATATGGGCGGGCCTGTTTTACGCCGGCAAATGTGATGTTATTATTTGCACGTCGCCGCCTTTAACCGTTGGGCTTACCGGATGGATACTTAGCAAGCTCAAGAGAATCCCAATGGTATTTGAGGTGCGAGACCTCTGGCCGGAATCAGCCATTGATACGGGAGTATTGACAAATAAATGGCTGATAAAATTGTCGTATTGGCTTGAAAAAAGAAGCTATAAGTCCGCAAAATGGATAAATGTTCTGACACCGGCTTTCGAAAGAAAGCTTATTGAGAACAAAAATATTTGTCCTGACAAAATTAGTATGATACCAAATGGCGCTGACCTTGATATTTTCAAACCAGGCCCGCGAAACAACTGGGTCAGAGAAAAACATGGTCTTGGAGACAAATTTGTAGTCACCTATGTTGGTGCACATGGAAAAGCAAACTGCCTTGGCCAGATGCTTGAAGCTGCCGAGCATTTGATAAATTATCCTGATATTGTTTTAATGCTGGTCGGCGATGGAATGGAAAAGCCTATGCTAAAGGAAGCAGCCATCCAAAAGAATCTGAAAAATGTGCTCTTTGTTGATTCGGTACCGAAAAACATAATAGCAGACTACATCACAGCAAGCAATGTGTGTACTGCTGTGCTTAAGAAAATAGATACATTCAAAACAGTGTATCCCAACAAGGTATTTGATTATATGTCTGCTGCAAGGCCGGTAATTATCGGCATTGATGGAGTTGCAAGAAAACTTATCGAGGATGCAGGAGCAGGAATTTATGTGGAACCGGAAAATGCAAAAGCATTTGCCGATGCTGTATTAAAATTGAAGGAGAATTATCAATTTTGTAATGAATATGGAGAAAACGGATTGGTTTTTGTCAGAAAAAGTTTTGCCAGAGAGATTCTCGCAGAAAAGTATGTGAATATACTAACTGATAAGGTTGTCTCTATTAAAAAATAGTAAGCACCCAGACAATTATGAAGATAGTATCCATGACATTTTTGAATGCATCCTCGGTGGCCGCTTTGCATATAGACGGCATTAATACCGGGTTTATCAGTTCGCTCGGAATTGATTTTGTTACAGCTTTATATGAAGCAATCGCAGAAGATAAAAACAGCTTCGGATTTGTGGCAATTGAAAACGAAAAAGTTTTAGGGTTCATTGCTTTCACCACAAATCTCAAATCACTTTACAAAACAGTTATCGTTAAAAAAGGATTTAAATTCATTTTTTTACTGGCTGGCAAAATATTTTCGCCAAAAATTGTAAGGAAAATAATAGAAACACTATTTTATCCAAACAGAATAAAAAAAATGAATCTTCCTTCAGCAGAATTGCTCTCAATTGTCGTTGCAAAAGAAGGACAAGGCAAAGGCATCGCAAAACAGCTTGTTAATACAGGATTTGAAGAATGCAGCAAAAGAAATATCGACAGGGTCAAAGTTCTCGTCGGAGCAGATAATGAGCCGGCGAATAACCTGTATCTAAAATGTGGATTTTCGCCAGCTGGTCAAATAGAAAATCACGGCGTTAAAAGCAATATCTATATAGCAAAAACAAATAAATAAAGAAGCTATGAAAAAATTTGCCGAACGAATTCTTGA
>JAGLNB010000301.1 GCA_023139715.1 Planctomycetota bacterium
CATTTATACTCGAACCGATTTTTTCTGTTATTTCTGACATTTTATTTTTTAGACAGCTGATAGTTCCGGCATAAGTTCCCTTTGCACGTCTCTGTCTGCAATAGCTGATATATTTGTTCTCTTAAGTTTTTCAGCAATAGAAGCTGTATTAGTCCGGCATATTAATTCGTTAAGTTCTGATTCAGCAAGCCCTGTTAATTCGACAGCAATTGAGAAATTATTATTAGTTGTCATTTCCTCCATATGTTTTACTTCAGCTACGGCCTGAATTATTTCCGGCTTCTGTTTTTGATTATTTGTGTAATCATAATTTTGTATCAGGTTTTGTTTTTCGGATTTTTTCAAACTGAAAACTACCAACACTTTACCTGACATACTGACCTTCAGCGGTGCTTCTATTCTCAATCCAGGGCCAGCTATTTCGGTAACAGTGGCTGGCACAAATTGCGGCGGCCCCCAGCAATCATCTGGATTTATATTTTCGCCTAGCAGTGTTTTTTTGAATGGAAAATTTGCAATAAAAGCCGGCTCATTAACCGCTGCTCTGAAAAATCTTCGCCGATTTGTAAATCTAACGGAATCACTATGACTCAAAGCTACAATTTTGCCATTGCATCCGATTACGGACGTATCAAACTCCCAGATTGAAGCACCAAGATAATAGCTGGCTTTCCATATTTGCCCTTTAGTATTTTCGAGCGGAACCTGCGAACTGGCAGTAAGCTCCATATCATCATTTTCCATAACTACCAGCTCAATACTGCTTGAATCTTCAACATTTGAATTTATAATGTGAATTTTTTTTCCTACAGGAATGTCTCTACTGCTTGCTGCAATTTTTCTAACTGTTGTTTGTGTTTGGCTTGTGCGTTGTTTTCTAAAACCAAGCTTTTCCTGCAGAACCGACAAATTCGTTTTTAACTGCTCGGTTTGCTCTCTGGTTTGGTAAGCAGGAGCATTTTCTATTATTTTCGCCGCCCCTCTGTCAAAAGCATTGGCAAGAGTAAAAATTGATTCGTCTTTTTTAAGATTAGCATTATTTACAACTTCCATCAGGATTTTCAACTGCTGCCCGGTCAGCTCTTTTCTTTGGGCATAATCGACAAACAATTCCCTTGCTATCTTTTTTCCCCAAATTTTTCTGCTGTAACTAACCGCAAAGAGCATTACCGTCAGTATGCCAATTGCAACTAAACCTGCTGTAACCAACCCTTTTTGAGATGCAAAGCCGCTGTTAAGCTGACCAGCCGCCCACCATTTCTGCACTGGTGTCAAAGCCAAAATTACAACAGGTGCCATCGTCATTTTAAGTTTTCCAAAAAGCTATCTGATAAGACCGGTGAGTTCCTGCAATATCTCATTTGCAATTTTTATAGTTCTGGCATTTGCCTGGAAACCGTTTTGTGCCTGAATCATATTTACGAATTCAGTAGCTGTGTCGGTATTGGATTTTTCCAGTGCTCCTCCGTGTGCAATTCCGGCACCGCCGGTCATTGCCTGAGTCGCTACAGCTTCACCGGAGTTTGCCGACGGAGTGAAATATCCACTGCCAAGACTTTCCAAGCCAGCTGCATTCTGAAACAAAGCCATTTGTATTGTCGCAACGCTCTTTTTAATACCGTTTGAGAACGCACCAATAACAATTCCCTCATTATTAACTGAAACGGTTGACAGGCGACCTGCCTCATAGCCGTCCTGTTCTCTTGCCACAGCTGTTGAGTTTCCTGCAAACTGCGTCAAGCCGTCGAGTCTGCCTATGGTACCAAAATTCAGGTTTATGGTTTGTGCTTCAGTTTCATTGTTGGCAAAAGTTACTACAAATTCGCTGGCATCTGCTCCTGAAATACCTGCATACGAGCCGTTACCAGCATCAAATGTTACTCCCTCAATACGTCTGTCTTCCATTGACAGACTACTAATATCGCCGGTAATAGAAGTCAGGAGCATATCCCATGTATTTGCATCTTCTGTTCTGACAAAAGCACCTGTCAGAACGTGTTCACCGCCCTGAGAATTATACACAGTAATGTTAATACTTTTAACTTCATCTCCGCCGACAGTTGATATTTCAAAATATGCGGGCATTTCCAATTCGCCATCTCCTGCGTATGACAAAGCCATATCCGTTCTGCTGTAGCCGGTGCCATCATCAGTTATGCGGATTTGGCCGTTAACCGAAGAAGCCGTTGAACCAGCAAGAACATTATTATTCAGATGGTCGATAAAATCTCCAAGCGTTGTGTTTTCATCAATGTTAAGTGTCAATCCACTGGAAAGTGCCGTTCCATCAGCATTATAACCGGAGATAGTAATCGTTCCCGACTCGCCAACAGCAAACTGTCCGTCAGTTCCCGAACCGCCGCTGAACTGATCGAGCTGATCAAATTGTACGTCCTCAGTGGCTGAAGTTCCGTTTCCGTATGTGTAAAGTAGTTCGGATGCTACCATCTGTGCCTGACCTGCTGTAACTGAATCCGCACTCAGGTTGCCTGCTATTATGACTTCCGAGGTAGCCCGTGCCGGCATTGCTGCGTCATAGGGTATATGTATTGTGTTATCTCCGGGAACCTGAAAACCGTCGGCTTCACCTTCGGAGCCAATTCTTAAAACACGGTAACCGGTAGACGGATCCACAAGAGTTGAATCCTCATCGACACCAAAGCTGCCTGCACGCGTATAAATATTCTGAGCACCATCATGTAGTACAAAGTAGCCCTCTCCTTCTATTGCCAGGTCCAGCGGATTTCCGGTGTTTTCGATATTTCCCTGCGACATATTCGGTGATATACCGCTTACTGCAACACCACTTCCCATCTGCTGCGGATTTGTACCACCAACATTATCTGTTGGCTGCGATGCTTTTTTAACTGTCTCGCTAAGCAGTTCTGAAAAGGTGATTCTGCTCGCCTTAAAAGCAGTCGAGTTGACATTTGCAAGGTTATTTCCTGCAACGTCAAGCATCTTTTGATGGGCCTGCAACCCTGTAACTCCGGCTGATAATGCAAAACTCATTTTTGTCTCTCCTTATATTTTTCGTATCTATAGTTCTGTTTTATTCTGATTCAGTTGTAGTTTCCGATTCAGCTTGGCTTGCAGCATTAACTGATATAACATCCTTCAGCCCAAGAGCATATTCACCTACTATCAGGTACAATTCATCTTCGCTGGTATTTTTATATGTTCGCTCGACGGTACCTTGCAAAATATCTATATTGCCGTCTTCTGCTTCTCCAAGAAATGAAATGTCTTTGCCCACGAGCGAAGCAGCATAACTTCCCTCGACGTTATCAAGGACATCATCAAAGCTTGTGTTCAGCGTCTCGAGCTTTTCGAGCTGAGCAAACATCGCCAGCTGAGATGTCATCTCGTTATTATCAAGCGGCTCCAGCGGATTCTGATATCGCAATTGAGCTACCAAAACCTGCATATAATCAGCTTGCAAACTACCTGCTGACTCTGACATAATCTTCTCACTTTCAAAGTTAACCGTTCTTTGAATTGGGATTGCCCAACGCAATGCCAACCCGAACACTAAGAGCAATTACTGTGCCAGAGAGAAGTTTTGGGTAAATTTAGCCGCTAAGACCTTACTGTGAAAGAATTTGCCGTTATTTTGAAAATGACTGGAAATGGATGCTATTGTATAGAAAACTTTCGGATGGATAAAACTGCCTAACACAGCGGAAAAAATTTCCGCTTTTTTTCAGTGTTTGTCCGGCAAAAAAATCATTGACCTGTTATTTTGATTTGTTCATTGAACATTTTCAGCTGCACATCGATGGTATTTAGTGCCCAATCGATATAGTGCAATTCATGCACCGGCCTGTGATGCCCTTCACTCATCAATCCTTTTTGAACAGCATTGACAAATCGGCCAATTACCGCCGGATTGATTTTTGATGGCTCAACCGCCCACTGTTTTAATTCCCGATATTGTTCTCTAAGCCGTTTACTGTATCTGAGTTGTTCAACAGTCAGATAGTCTGAAGGATTATGCGACAATTGCAGCCCCTTCAGACACAATATCAGCGGTTCATAGTTGGTATTTTTTTGCAAACGAATAAATTTATACTGCTGAATATAAGTCGTTGCCTGCGCAGGCGGCCTGTCGGCAATTTCATCATCGCCCATATACCATTGACGTTTGCTCGTTCTGGCAAAAGCAAGCTCATCTCCACGCTCGTTTTGTATTATTTCATTTGAACCCATTCTTGAAATCCACAACCGTCCGGTATTTTTTTGTTCCAGACCGCCGCCGAGTACAAACAAACATTTAACAAAGCCGAGTGGCAGAAGTTTTTGATTACCTATCTGGTTTTTTCTAAGTTGAAACGACAAATGTAAGCTATGCGGACTAACATCATAAAATGTGACTATTTCATTTATTAACTGATTTAGCACCCAGGGGTCAGCCGTTGCAGCTCTTGATAGTTCTCTTGTAATATTTAGTCGTCCCGGCGCCAGTTCCAGAAAGCCCTGCCGTCTTTTGCGGTCGATTGAGCCGGAATGGTCGTCAATATATCCGCCCAGTTTCCAGGAAAGAACATCAAGGCCGAAATCATGAAAATATTTGAATCCGTCATATGCACTATCAACCGCACTTTGTGATTTCTGCTGCGAAGCGATGGCTTTGTAGCCGAGGTTACTCAATTCAACTTCAGCTCCGAGAGGAACAAGGCCCGGATGCAGATTCGAGCGAAGTCGTTCGAGACA
>JAGLNB010000302.1 GCA_023139715.1 Planctomycetota bacterium
GGCGGCATAACTTTCGACGAATCCTGCACAATCAATTTAACCACTTCACTGTTAGCATTTATCATTTGCAGAGCTGCGAGAACACTGATTGAGCGTTTGAAATATCTATCTGATGCTTCCATACGGTCAAGTTCAAAACGGTATCCGGCTCTGATTTGCTCTTCAAATTGATTCAGCAGTGCATGCTTCACGACTAACTTAAGATAATTTTTTATAAACGGCTGTGCCTGCCCATCATCATACAAATGTTTTATGCTCGGCCTTGGCTTGTTAAGCTCTCTTGCAAGATAGTAATCACTAACAGCATCGGCGTTGTAATGGCTTATAACCAGATCGCGTTCGGTAGTTGCGAGCAGCTCTCTTTCAGCTCTTCTATCAAGCTCGGCATCGACTGTTCGCTCACCAGGCCTCGTTCGTTTTTTGATAAATTTTTCAATTCTTTTTCTAAGCCACAGTTCGTGTATAAGATTGACGTGGAATCTATCACCGAAATGTTTTCGCATTGACTCATGTGTTACAAGATATGCTTCTGCGGAAACCAATCCTTCAGCGGTATTAACTCTAACGATTTCCCTATCGTAGCGTTTGCCTTCATATTTATCGATTTCAGCCATCGCCGAATTCGGCACATCAAAGATTACAAAACCCTCGATTCGTGATTTTTCGCCTGCAACAGCGTAGAAATAGACATTATCAGGACTGACTTTTCGATAGTGCGGCAATAGAGCAGATTGCGCAAAAAGAGTTTTATCATCGACTTTTGAGCGTTTCAGCGTAAAACTTAATCCGCTTACTGACTTGAATATTTCTGGTTCGCGCAGCGAGCCATAGACAAATAGATTATTTTTTCCTTCAGTCATTCTTAGTCTATGATGTCTGTCTTTTGTTTTATTTTCCATTGCGGATTTGGTGATAGAGCTTGAATAATTCCCTAAATGCTCGAAGAATTACCAGTGGATTACCGCCTGTTTGCTCGCCTGCTATTCTCGGATGATGATGCACCGGCCTTTCAACTATTGTGTAGCCCCTGCGATGAGCTCTTGCCAGAATTTCAGTATCTATAAGTGCTCCGGAGCTTGACAATCTAATGTTTTTGAAAATTTCTCTTTTGTACAATTTGAACGCACAGTCAACATCACGAACTTTCATTCCGAAAAGCAGGCAGACAAATTTTGTCCAGCACCAGCCGTTGATTTTACGTATGAGATTATCTCTTCGATTGATTCTGTAGCAGCTAACAATATCATACTGTTTCATAAGTTCTATCA
>JAGLNB010000303.1 GCA_023139715.1 Planctomycetota bacterium
ATCCGGCTTGTTTTGCAGGGCAAGCTCAAGTGCCTCAGCCCCATTTGAAGCGGTCGTAACATCATAGCCGTTATTGCGCAGCTTTATTGCAACCACATGAACAATATGTATTTCATCATCCACAACCAGAACTTTCTTTCCCGCCATTTTTTTAACCTCCACCAATACGACTTATCGTCTTACCATTTCACTTTTAACTTTTTCACTATTAGTTCCTGCGAGCGGCAGTTCAAAACCAAATGTACTTCCCACATCTTTCTGGCTTTTAACAAATACTTTTCCACTATGCACTTTTTCAACTATCTGTTTGACAAGATTTAATCCAAGCCCTGTGCCTTTTGCCTGTGCTTTGTTTGCTTCTACGCGATAAAATTTATCGAACACATGCTCAACTTCATCTTCCGCTATTCCAACTCCAGTATCAGTTACGCTCACTCGCACAAGATTTTCGATTGCATCAACTTCGGTTTCAATATTTACCTTTCCCCCTGCCGGCGTATATTTAACCGCATTGCTGAGCAAATTAACGATTACCTGCTGGAGCATATCTTTGTCAGCATACACCTGGTCGAAAACAATCGGATTTTGACCAACAACTTCAATGTCCTTTTCCTCAGCGAAGCCCTTTATCATTTGAAGCTGCTCTTCTATTAGTATAGTCAAGCTGACCGGCTCTTTTTTCACTTTTATCAAGCCGGATTCTATTCGTGAAACATTCAAAATATCTTCAATCAGTGCATTCAGTCTTTTTGCCTGACTTTGAATAACGCCATAAAATTCTTTTTTTGTCTGCTCGTTGTCCGCTTCGCCATCGACGAGCATTTCCGAATAAGCTGTAATGGAAGCAAGCGGCGTTTTCAATTCGTGTGAAACGTGGCTGACAAAATCATTTTTCATTTGCGAGATTTCTTTTTCCCGCGTAACGTCGTGTAAAACCGCAGCCACCGCTGAAATCTGTTCTTTGGAATCGTAAACACAGGAAATAATACAATCGAAACTTCTCATCCTGTCTTCAATTAGAAATTCGATTTCACGCCTTGTGTGCGATGCCTTATTTTGACGGCTTTGTCTTAGAAAATTCACAAATTCTTTGTGTTCGCTGTTTCTGTCAGAAATCAGGTCGTCAATCGATTTGTATCGCGAGTTTCTAAAATCGAATCCGAAAATTTTACCAGCTTCACCATTGGCCATCAAAACTCTATCCAGCTCATCAATAACGAGCACCGCATCGTTAATACTATATATAATAGCTTCGGTATTATTTTTCTGTCGCTGCGAAAGCTGAATCTGGATTTGTAAATCTCTGATTTGTTCTTTCAGTTTCCCCGTCACGCCATCGTTATTATTGAGTTTTTCATTTACCACTTGAGAAATTCCATCAACACCTGCCAGGCCGAGCCAATCGGATAAACTCTTGGGGTTTTTGCGAGCAGATTGCTTTTGTCCGAAGCAACTGACTATAGATGTGATTTCCCCGACCAGCTTTAGCCAATTCAAGCTAAGCCAAATCACACCTGCAGTCATCAATGCAGCCAATAACAGCCGCACACCCACTCCTACGCCAGAATATTGCCACACAGCCAGTCCGCACACAGACAAGCTGCACATCACAATCATTAAAGCAACGAGATTTAATTTACTTTCCGTTCGCAAACCAAAATCCTCAATCAATTCTGCGCCATTTACTCGATTCTTTCTGGTCAATATCGCTTAAAACAATTCTTTCATTTTTCACGGCTTTTTCCGGCTCGGTCTTGAGTATAATTCTTTCTTTTAGCCGAATTGCCTCAAGGTATGTCGGACGAATTTCAAGAGCCAATTTAGCTTCTCGAAGTGCAGCAGAGTCATTACCTTCGACATAATATTGTGCTGCTTTGGCGTAACGGTCTTCAGCTAATCTTGCTCTACCAAGCCACTGCAAAGAATCTTTTGCCCCAAATCTTTTTCTCGCTACGTCTTCAGCTCTTTCATCGCCTTGGGTCTGGCTCGGCTCGGATATAATATGCGGCGTAAGTAAAACCATCACTTCATGACGCTCGGTTTTATCACCGGTACCTCTAAAAGCAGCTCCCACAAAAGGCAAATCACCAAGCACAGGAATCTGTGTTCTATTTGTTGTAACTTCATCTCTGAAAAGACCGCCAATAACTATGGTTTGCCCATCTTTGACAATTATATTTGTTACCAATTCGGCTGAGGTCTCATCGGGTACATCAACATCACCAAATTTCCTGAGCGTAGCAGAACTGTCCTTTGGATGAATATCCATCCTGATATAACCGTCATCACCGATATAAGGCCTGAACGAAAGTTTCGTACCGGTATCTAAAAATTCGATATTCGCTGTAACATTTCCACCATCTGTTGTTGTAGTTTGGGAACGATACGCAACTTTTTTACCAATATAGACTTGGCCAAGCTGTTTATTAACTGCCAGAATTTTCGGGTTAGCCATAATCGTAACATCAGTAACTTCTTCCACTGCCTCGACAAATGCAGCCACATCTCCAACAGCAAGGCCAACAGTAAGTCCTCCTCCGGCATTAGTGATACTGCCCGCAGCAGAGGCCAGATAGTATGAATCTCTGGCAACATTTGACACTGAACTTACTGCCGTATTCTGAATTTTCCTCCAGTTAATACCAAACTGCGTATCTTCAGTTAATTTGGCACTTAGAATAGTTG
>JAGLNB010000304.1 GCA_023139715.1 Planctomycetota bacterium
GACGAAATTAAACTATTGGCCCGAAATCGGCGCAGATTTCGGTTAGAAGTCCTATAAAATGACTGGAAAACAGGGAAAATGGTAAAAATGACCCAAAAAACCAGAATCAAGCCGGCAAAAAATACACCGGATGCTCAGGCAATTGCAAATAATCTGACCGAACAACTGCGGATGGCTGGGCTGGTTCAGCGTGATTTCCTGCCTGCCAAGCTGCCAAACACTGATAATCTGCAATGGGCTGTCACTTTTCTGCCGGCCGAATGGGTTTCAGGCGATATTTACGATGCCGCTCGTCTCGATGAAAATCATATCGGCTTTTACATAGCTGATGTTGTCGGGCACGGAACACCGGCTGCCCTTTTGACAATTTTTCTAAAACAAGCCCTCGTTATGCGAGAAACGATTGGCAACCAATACAAAATATTTTCGCCGTCAGAAGTGATGGCTAATCTCAATCGAAAAATGACCGAGCAAAAACTTTCCGGCTGTCAATTTGCGACCTGCTGCTATTGCCTGCTCAACACAAAGACATTAAGATTGACTTTTGCCAGAGCCGGCCATCCATATCCGATACTAATCAGAGAAAATTGCAAGCCGCAGCAGCTGCAATCTCGTGGGGCACTTCTCGGAATCTTTGAAGATGCCGAATTTGAGCAGGAAACAATTCAGCTGCAGAAAAGTGATAAACTGCTGTTGTATTCCGATGGCGTAGAAAACTTCATCGGCTGCCTCGACGACAAAAGCTGTTTCAATTTCAGTGAAAATTTCTGCGATGCAAAAAAACTGAAAATTGCTGAAATGCTTGAAAGGCTGGAATCAACAGTAAAAAACACAAAGATAAATCCAGCTGAATTTGATGACATCACTATGCTCGGCCTGGAAATAACAGGTTAAACAAGCCAATAATCCTCGCATGCAAATTAATAGAAAACCTTGAACTTCAAGGCATATTTGATATTCTGTCAGGAAATAGATCTATTAGCTGAGTAGATAAAATCGGAAATTCCAGCTCAATGAAATATCTAAAATTATTATCCATTGTATTACTGACAAGCATGGTGTGTTTGACCAACACATACGGCCGGGCCAAGCCTCGCAAAATCCCTTATAAGAAAACTAAAAAAGTCGAGTTTGATTTATGTTATGACTTCACTGCCACAGATAAAACCTCCAAGGTGAAATTTATCACCGCTATTCCAAAAACATTACGGCATAAACAGCGGATATACAACATCGAATATTCTCCTGAGCCGACAAGATTTTTTAGTGCAAACGGCAATGATTACGTCGAGTTTATTTTTAACAATCCCGAAAAACAGTTCCAGATTAAAATAAACATTAAGGCAAAATTGTTCAGATACGATTTGGCAACGGCAAGAAAAAATTTCAAGGAAATTCCGGCAAAAGATCCAAATTTAGGTGAATTTCTAAAGAGTGAAAAATATATAGAGAAAGACGACCCCAGGATACAAAAAATTGCAAAAAGCATAAAAGGACGAACAAATGCGAACCTTATAAAAGAAATACAGGATTACATAGTAAGAAACATGGAGTATGTTAATGACGGAAAGAGCATGGGAGCACTTTATGCCCTTGAAAATAAGAAGGGACAATGCATTGAATATGCCGACCTGTTCGTTGCCATCTGCAGAGCAAAAGGGCTGCCTGCCCGAATAGCTATAGGTTATACAACAAATATATCCCTTAACCCAAAACATGCATGGGCAGAGGTGTATCTACAAAAATATGGATGGGTACCCTTTGACCCAACATGGGCAGATATAAAATATAAATCAGCCAAACAGTTTCACTATATGAAATCATCCTATCTTTATGTCAGTAATATTCGCACTGATAAGACTCTACACAATGGCTACAACTGCATGGTATGGGGTTGGGGAGGCAACGTTGATATGAAAGAAGCAATTATACTAAAATAACTAAAGCCAGACCTGCGTAGTTTTCTTTTTCTCTCAGAGCAACAAACAGATGCTCAACTCGATTGCCACATCCGGCAAATAATAGTAATACAATTCTAAATATCTTCAAAGCAGGCTTTTGAGTGTTTCCTCAATATCTCCAGCATCGCCGAGCAGGCATTACGTATTTCCCATTGTGCTTTTGGCGATGTTCGAAGTTTGAAAATATGCCGCCATTCACGAAAGTCAGCTGAAACAACAATTTCGCTCGTGCAGGCGTTCGGCAAAACAAAACGTGCATCTTCCTTTTTCAGCCCACGGCTTCGCCATTTATCATACATATCCTGAATGATTTTCATATCGCCGCAGAAATCATCGACAAATTCATCCGGCATAGTTTCTGGAACAACATAACAAAATTGATTTTCATTTACATAACGCTGAGACTGCTGCGAAACAGCCATCAGGCGATGCCTCACCAGCTGATGCGTCATTGCCCTTGAACAATTTTTTATGCGAAAGGTTGCGTAGGCATGTTCGAGCGGCGTTTCGTGTCCCATTTTAAGAAGCCGCTGTATAAATTCTTCCTGCGAGTTTGCGCCGATTTTATCAAAACTAAGGTAGCAGGTTCGCCCGGCCTGCTCGATAACATTTTCAGCGTCAGGTGTAATTGCGATAAGTTCAACCTTGAGTTTTTTTGAGCTTGATTGTTTTTCCATACGAAAACCTTTTTCGTTTTTTATTTTTTAAATTTCATCTATGCCGATTTTACCGAGAGCAGCAAGGGCTATTTTCACATTTCCAAGCGGAGCGCTGACCGCAAATCCAGCAACAACATCGGATATTTTATCGAGCATTTCTTTTGCGATTTGGATTCCCATCATTTTGGCTTCTTTGCCGGTTCTCGTTTTGCTCATTCGCTCCAATACAGATTCCGGAACAACCACGCCGGGCACTTCATTAGCCATAAATTCTGCGTTCCTGAAACTTATAAGCGGCCAAATTCCAGCAATCACGGGAATTTTGAATGGCTCAATTGATTTGATAAATGCAAAAAGCGTATCAGCATCAAAGACCGGCTGCGTTATGGCGAACTCAGCTCCGGCTGCCACTTTCTGGCGAAATCTTTTTATCTCTCTCGGCAAATCAGCTGCCACCGGATTTGCGCCAACGCCTATGCAAATAGCCGCTGCCGGCGAAAAGTTATTGCCGCCAATATCCATTCCGCAATTGAGATTTTTAACGACTTCAGTCATTGCCACCGAATCCAAATCGAA
>JAGLNB010000305.1 GCA_023139715.1 Planctomycetota bacterium
ATTGGAAAAAGTGTATCGAACAAGCCGTGATTGATGCCAAAGTCGATTTGGCCAGTGCAATGCAAACGTTAATATAAACCTATCTTGTATTACGATGATGCATTTTTCTTATTTACTTTTTGCAGTTCTGTTCCTATACTATAGAATGATGTTTTTGGGCGGCACGAAATGCTATGATTGGTATTATAGAAGATAATTACGAAGCGATTAAAAAACTTTGTGTGCAGTATCAGGTTCAACGGCTCGAACTGTTCGGTTCGGCTCTAACCGGCTATAATTTTGACCCCAAAAAAAGCGACCTGGATTTTCTCGTCGAATTTCTGCCGCTGAAACAAGGCCAACACGCTGATGCCTATTTCGGACTGCTTGAAGCAATTGAAAAAATCTTCAACAGAAATATCGACCTGGTAATGAACAGCGCTATCAAAAATCCGTATTTTCTCGAATCGATAAATAAAAACCGGAAAGTGCTGTATGCAGCTTGAATCCAAAAAACTTCTGGAAGATATTCGACAGGCATGTGAGCATATATCAAAGTTCACAAAGAATAAAACATCAGCCGATTATGCTGCTGATGAACTGCTGCAAAGCGGAGTTGAAAGGCAATTTGAAATCATCGGTGAAGCTCTGAATAGATTGACCAAAATCGATACTGACACGGCAAATCAAATCAATCATCACAAACGCATTATATCCTTTCGCAACATTCTCATTCACGGCTATGATGTCGTAGAAAATTCTGTTGTATGGGATATAGCAACAAGAAACCTGCCAGAATTTTATAAACAGGTGCAAATACTGCTCGGCATAAAAAAATAATAGTATTGAATTATGAGAAAAAAAACTTTCGCTGGTAAAAATGTCCTCATTATGGGGCTGGGAATGTTCGGCGGAGGTGTTGACGCAGCAAAATTCGCAGCGAAAAATAACGCAAAAGTTGTCGTAACTGACAAAAATAAACCCGAAAAGTTACAAAAATCGCTCAATCAGTTAGAAGATTTTACAAATATCGAATTTCATCTCGGCGGGCACAACAAAGCCGATTTTGAAAAAGCTGATATAATTATCGTAAATCCGGCGGTCAATCCGAATAATGAATTTCTGCAAATTGCCCGTAAAAAAAATAAGTTAATCACTTCGCAGATAAATATTTTCTTTGAACTTTGCAGGGCAACAATAATCGGCATAACGGGAGCCAACGGCAAAAGCACAACAGCCGCCCTCTCAACACATCTGCTCACGCAATACGCAATACGCAATCCTGTCCTGAGCGGAGTCGAAGGAACGCAATACGAAAATGTTTGGCTCGGCGGAAATATTGGAAATCAGCCGCTGCTGGATGTAATAGAAAAAATCAAAGCAGATGATATTGTCGTTCTCGAATTGTCAAGTTTTCAATTGAAACAACTCGCTGAAATTAAAAAAGCACCGCAAATCGCACTAATAACAAATATTACGCCGAACCATCTTGACCGGCACAAAACATTTGAAAGCTACTGCGCAGCTAAAGAAAATATCTTCAAATTCCAGAGCCTGAATTCAAATCGCCCTGCTGTTTCAATTTTTAATGCCGAAGATAAAATTACCAGCCAAT
>JAGLNB010000306.1 GCA_023139715.1 Planctomycetota bacterium
CCGTGGGATGGTTATGCGGCGAGAGGAAATGTTGTTGTAAATAATCGCAAAGAGCTTGCGTTTTTTGTCAAGAAAGTTCCAAACTGTATTTGCCAGGAATTTATCAAAGGAGATGAATATACCTGCGATGTATATGTTGATTTCGATATGAAAGTTCGGTGTATTGTTCCAAGAAAACGAATTGAAGTAAGAGCAGGTGAAGTCAGTAAGGGACAGGTAATAAAAAATAAAAAAATTATGGCTGAAGCAAAACGGTTGATTGAAATTCTGCAAGCCGGGCCGGGGGTTATAACTTTGCAGTTGTTTCTAACCGAGGATGGCCGGATGAAATTTATCGAAGTAAATCCAAGATTTGGAGGAGGTGTGCCGCTGTCAGTAAAGGCAGGTGCGAATTTCCCGAAATGGCTCCTGCTGGAAATGCTCGGCAAAAAGCCAAACATTAAATTTGATGGTTTCAAGGATGGCTTGGCGATGCTGCGATACGATGCAGAAATCTGGCTGTAAAAAATAAAACGCAAAACTGGATGACAGGTATGATAATATTCGATGATATAATCGGGCCGGCAAGGCCAATTACATGGGTACTTCGTTTTTGGCCGGTGCTAATATCTGCTTTTGCAGGTTCGCTGGCGGCCACTTTTTTGTGCAAAAAAATCGCCTTGAAATTTGGGATTGTTGATAAACCCGATGCGACAGTAAAAACACATAAAGAGCCGGTTGCCTATCTCGGCGGAGTCGGCATATTGATTGGTTTGACTGTAGGGGTGCTCGCTGGTATTGCCTGTCTTGGAAGTGAAGGGTTTTCGGCTGCGGCGATTAAATGGCTGTTGGGAATTTTGGCTGGAGCAGCGGTGGCTTGTCTTGTCGGTCTGACCGACGATATATTTGATATTAAACCATTTCAGAAAATTCTCGGCTGCTGTCTCGCTGCTGTTATTTTGCTTCTTGTAGGAGTTGTACCAAACCTGAATTTTGTATCCGGCATATTGCATTTACAGTTGCCGGGCAGTATTGAAAAATTATTGGAAGTTTTTATTGTGGTATTTTTTGTGCTCGGAGCGACTAATTCACTGAACCTGCTCGATGGCCTCGACGGACTTTGCGCAGGAGTAACAGTAATAATCACACTTGCGATGCTGCTGCTTTCGGTACATCTCGCAACGTGGGGCTTTAGTGAAACGGGCGACCCGGTGCGAATTATAATCTGTTGCGGCCTTGTTGGAAGTGTCTTTGGCTTTTTGCCTTTTAATAGGCATCCTGCAAAAATATTTATGGGAGATGCAGGAA
>JAGLNB010000307.1 GCA_023139715.1 Planctomycetota bacterium
GGGCAAATGTCGAGAGCATCGGTGCCTTCGTGAACATAGCCGCAATTACTGCAGACCCATCGAACTGGCTTTTCTCTTTTGAAAACTTTATCTTCAGCTATATTCTCAGCGAGTTTCAAATAGCGGTCTCTGTGCCTTGCTTCAGCAACAGCTATACTTCTGAACACGTCAGCTATTTCGGCAAAACCTTCTTCATCTGCAACTTTTGCAAAGCCGGGATACATTTCTGTAGTTTCGTAATTTTCGCCGGCTGCAGCTGCCCTTAAATTTTCAATAGTTGCTCCAATTACGCCAGCTGGAAAAGCTGCTGCGATTTCGACTTCGCCGCCCTGCAGGAATTTGAATAATCTTTTTGCGTGCTCTTTTTCCTGACCAGCTGTCTCTTCAAAGATAGCTGAGATTTGAACATAATTATCTTTTTTGGCTTTACTTGCAAAATATGTATAACGGTTTCTCGCCTGCGATTCGCCGGCAAACGCCGTTAATAAATTTATTTCTGTCTTGCTGCCTTTTAACTCCATAACAATTTTCCTTTCCCTGACTGCATTCTTATATTTTCAATGAGATATTATCATAATTTATCTGTCATAGGCCACATACGCTTTTAATTTGCAATTTGTTCCTGCTTACCCCGTTTTTGAAATCCTCCTTTTTGAGTGTCTGGCTATTGTATAGTGGTATATAACAAAAATCAATGATTAGAAAGGCCGATTAAATTTAGCGTATGGCCTCGACTGGTGCTTTGCTTTAATTACCCTTGATTGCCACTCAATTTTGTATTTTTTTGTTGTATTTTGGGCTTATTATCATTTATACTCACGTTTTGCGGGCGAGTAGCTCAGTTGGTAGAGCAACGGACTGAAAATCCGTGTGTCGGCGGTTCAAGTCCGCCCTTGCCCATTTAGCCTTTGCCGTATGGCGGATACCAAACCTTTCTTTGGCTATAATTTTCGTAAAAAATAATATATTTGTTGTCTTTGGCTGATATTAGCAGTACAACAGTGCAATAATCGAGTATTGAATTGTTAAATTGAAATGATTGTGTAACAGAGCATTGAAACAGCAAAATCAACACCTCGGCCCAGCTTTTTTGATACCTGCCTTTACCGTCATTTCTCTTATTCTATTGGTTTTTACTAAGCAAGGAACTTTATGTGCGTAAATCGCATGCCAACCCTTAAAATAGGGAATCTGGAAATAAGCCCACCTATCATACAAGGTGGAATGGGTGTCAGAGTATCAGGGGCCAATCTGGCTTCCGCTGTGGCAAATACGGGCTGTGTTGGAGTTATCGCCAGCGTTGGATTGGGAGATTTTGAAAACTTTCCCAGCTCCAAAGCAGGAATAGTTAACGAAACAGCTCTAAGGCAAGAAATCCAAAAAGCGAGAAAGCTAAGCAGCGGAATAATAGGTGTCAACATAATGGTTGCCCTTTCCGATTATGACAACCTCGTAAAAACTGCTGTCGATGAAGATGTTGATTTGATAATCTCCGGTGCAGGTTTGCCACTGGATTTGCCCAAATACCTAAATGGCAAGGATATTAAATTAATCCCCGTCGTTTCCTCAGCAAGAACTTTTAAAATACTTTGTAAAAGATGGAAGCATCATTTCAATAAACTGCCCGATGCTGTAATTGTGGAGGGCACTAAAGCCGGCGGTCATTTGGGATATTCTTATGAATCCGTAGTAGATAATACGGCCTCTACACTTGAGCAAATAGTTGAGGAAGTGATTAAGATAGCTGATTCTTTCGAGGCCGGCATACCTGTTATCGCTGCTGGTGGAATCTTTGACGGCAATGACATTGCTCATTTTCTCAAATTAGGTGCCTCCGGAGTCCAAATGGGCACTCGTTTTGTCTGTACAGATGAATGCGATGCTCACGAGAATTTCAAGCGTGCCTATTTGAATGCCAAAGCTGAGGATTTAACAGTAATAAAAAGCCCAGTCGGATTGCCGGGCAGAGTTATAAATAACAGTTTTGTAGAAAAAATCAAACAGGGCAAAACAATGCCTTTTATGTGCAATTATAAATGCCTCAAAACCTGTGACCCGAGCAAGGCACCATATTGCATAGCCAATGTACTTTCAAACGCTTCGCTGGGCAAACTTGATGAATCTTTTGCGTTCGCCGGTTCAAACGCTTACAGGTGCAACGAAATTGTGCCTGTAAAAACACTTGTCGAAAAGTTAAGTAAAGAATTGGCGGCGGCACTTCCTGTCAGGCAGGATACCCCCGCATAAATTTTAATTAGAAAGTTTGAATTCAAAAATAAGGAAAACAAAATGAATCTTTATGTGGGAAATTTATTATTTGACACAACCGAAGCCGATTTAAAAAAGATATTTGAAGAGTTTGGCGAAGTAACAGAAGTTCGTCTAATAATGGACAAGTTCAGCGGCAAATCAAAGGGATTTGGCTTTATTGAAATGCCTTCAAA
>JAGLNB010000308.1 GCA_023139715.1 Planctomycetota bacterium
GCTGTCGAAATGTGCTGGACGTGGTAGCGAACATTTGTTTTTTTGACAAGCTGAATATCCCGCCAGAGCATCGCTTCTTCAGCGAGCTTATCGATTCCCGGAAGGCCGAGAATTGTCGAGTAGTAGCCGGAATTCATTACGCCGTTTCCAGCAAACGCATTATCCTGACAGTGCTGAGAAATAACAACATCAAACATTGTGGCGTACTTCATTGCCTTGAGCATTACCGCCGGGTTCTGCACACCGCCGCCGTCATCGGTAAATCCAACGGCTCCGGCTTCAGCCATAAAACCCATCTCAGCCAATTCAATTCCTTCTCTGTTTTTCGTGATTGCGCCCATCGTATAAATATGGGTTTTTCTCGCCTGCCTGCCCTTGCGGTGGATATATTCAACATCGGTTTCATTCTGGACTGGCGGATTTGTATTCGGCATACACACAACTGAAGTAAAGCCCGCTGCCACCGCTGCTGCCGAACCGCTTGCGATTGTTTCTTCTTCTTCATCGCCGGGCTCGCGAAAGTGAACATGAATGTCGAGCAAGCCGGGCACAACAAGTTTGCCAGCAGCATCGATGACCTTTTCCGCCTGTTTTTCAATCCGGCCAATAGCTGCAATTTTTTCATCGACAATCAGCACATCGCATTTTTTATCGATGCCGTTTGCAGGGTCGAGCACTCGTCCGTTTTTTATTAAGAGTTCATTTTCCATTTTCTAACCTAAAAACTGAAAGCCATAACTTAAAATTCAAAACTTATTTTCCTGCTCTTCTAATTTAATTTTAAGCTTTTAGTTTTGGTTTTACATTTTTAGTTTTAACTTTTACACTTTCTGCGCTGCTGCCTGATTGACAAGAAAAAGCACAGCCATTCTAACAGCCAGGCCGTTTTTCACCTGCCTTAAAATTACACTGTTTTTTCCGTCAGCTACTTCCGATTCGATTTCCAGACCTCTGTTAATCGGCCCTGGGTGCATAACAAGTATGTCTGGCTTGGCTCGCTGCATACGCTCAACAGTCAAGCCGAAATAATGTGAATATTCTCGCACTGAAGGAAATGGATTTCCGCCGAGCCGCTCAAACTGAATTCGCAGCATATTTATTACATCAACTTTTTCAATAACTTCATCGAGAGAATAGCTGACGGTAACCGGCAGCTGCTTAACTTCAGCCGGCATAAGAGTCGGCGGGCCAACCAATATGACTTCGGCTCCCAGTTTACTCATCGCCCACATACAACTGCGAGCCACGCGTGAATGAGCTATGTCGCCAACAATTGCAATTTTTAAACCTTTTAGCGTGCCCTTCATCTGGCGGATTGTGTAAACATCCAAAAGTGCCTGAGTTGGATGTTCGCAGAAGCCGTCGCCGGCGTTGACTACACAGGCATTGATATTTCTGCTGATAAATTTCGGAGCTCCGCCTGCATTATGGCGAATCACAACAATATCAATCCCCATCGCTTCGAGATTTTTTGCAGTATCGAGAAGCGTTTCGCCTTTACTGACGGAACTATTCTTCTGGGTAAACTCGATAACGTCAGCACTTAATCGGTTGGCAGCGAGAGTAAAACTGTTTCGGGTTCTCGTGCTGTCTTCAAAAAATAAATTGCAGATAACCTTGCCCCTCAAAGCCGGAGCTTTTTTAACCGAACGAGTACTTATCTGCTCAAAGCCCTGAGCTGTATCGAGAATATAGGTGATTTCCTCGGCACTCAAATCGGCAAGGCCAAGCAAATGCTTGCGTTGCCATTCGAAATGTTTACTCTTTCTTTTTAGAGCCACCGTTTTTTCTCGTATCCCTTATTTTACGAAAGCAAATTCTGCCAAACTTTTTTTTACTCAACAACAACTTCATCTTTGCCATCTGATTCTATCAGATGTACCTGCACAAGTTCTTCGCTGGCAGCATCAATTTTGCAGCCGGCGTAATCGGCTTGTATCGGAAATTCTCTTCCAAGCCGGTCGACAAGAACAGCGAGTTTTATCACTTTTGGCCTGCCCAAATCTATCAGGGCATCGAGAGCCGCCCGCGTGGAACGACCCGTATATAAAACATCATCAACAAGAATAATTATTTTATCATCTATGTCAAAATCGATTTCGGTAGTGCGTACCTTCGGCTGAGCTGAACTGCCGGGAGAATTTAAATCATCACGATAAAGCGTTATATCCAGCGTGCCGCAATCGATGGCTTTGCCGAGTTTTTCCGACAGCAAACCAGCCAGTCGCTTGCCAATAATTTCCCCTCTGCTGCGAACACCAATAACAGCCAATTCCAATCCGCACGGCGTGTCCGAAATGATGCTGTCCGCTAAACCGTTCAGGGCGTGCCCGACTTGTCCGGAATTTAAAATTACCTTCATAATTATTACAAACCCGTAGCCAAAATAAGCCGAAATATTTGACAGATTATAGCAATTAAAATTACCAAAAGCAAGATTCATAGCTAAGGTTTTCAGTAATCGCTGTTTTCAGTGCTGAAAACGGTCTTTATGCGAAAAAAACTGGTAAAATACTTGAAAAAATCGCCTTTTTTTGGTACAATTTTGTGCTGTGTATAAGCAGAAAATGGCAAAAACGCTCAAAATGGCAAAAACCAATAGAAAAACGCTCAATTTATTTCTCGCAACGTGTCTTACAGTGCTATTATCGCTTGTAAGCGGCTCTTTGGCTGCCGATGAGCTATTTTCGCCTCCGCTGCAACCACAGGGGTTAGATGATGTCGGCATATTTGCACTGAAAGAAACTGAGCCGAATCTGACCGGGCTCGGCGTAAAATTTGCCGCTATTTGCAGGAGTATAACCTACACAAACGGCCAGCCGCAAAACGATTATCAGCCGGACATTGAACACGATTGTCTTTTTGAAAAAGAATTTACCTTTCACAATCAGCCGCATACAACTGTTGATATTTCCGCGCACTCAACAGCTATTTGCTCGCTTCTTTTCGGCAGAGACCCAAACAGCTATGATTATGATTTGGGCGAATTTAATTATCAGGGAATCATTCCAAAAGCAGATGCAAATGTTTATGAATTCTGGAATTTTCTGGCAAACAATTTGTTTATCAATTCCGAGCCGAACGCTGAAATTATTGCCGCAAGTTTTGGCAGTCCATTTGAGGCGTGGTGGACGAGAGCAATTGAATCACTCGCAGAAAAAAACGGAACTATAATTGTCGCAAGCATAGGCAACGGAACTGATGTTTACGACCCGCCACTATATCCAGCTGCATCGGCAAATGTAATTGGTGTCGGCGTTGTTGATTCAGTTGACAGTGAAAAGCTCGCAACAAATCTTGCAAACTTTTCGCTCGCTCACTCGAAACATTCCAGTTTCGGCCCAACTGAAGATGGCCGCTGTAAACCAGATATAGTTGCGCCAGGCAATCTGCTCGCTGCCAACATTAATGAGCCAAATAAATATGAGCCGACCGGAAGCTGGTCAAGTTTTTCAGCGCCAACAGTAGCCGGAGCAATCGGGCTGCTGGTTCAAAAAGCAAAACAAGACCCGAATCTTTCGCCGGCTGTTTCACCAAACGGCGGCAATTGTGTAATCAAAGCTATCATAATGAATTCAGCCAAAAAGCTGCCCTACTGGCACAAGGGAAATTTATCAAAGCAAGACGACCACACAACTCCGCTTGATTATATTCAGGGAGCAGGAATGCTTGACGCATTTGGCGCATATAAAAATTTAATCGCCGGGCCAAACAAACCGGGCAACTGTCCGCAGAGCAGCTGGGATAATAACAAACTCGATATAAACCAGCCGGAAAACGTTTATCGTTTTGCACTTGCCGAAC
>JAGLNB010000309.1 GCA_023139715.1 Planctomycetota bacterium
GTTGGCGACTTACTTGAAAAAGTATTTAGCGGTTCAGCGGAAAAACTGGTTATGCGAGCTCTTTCAGCTAAAAAAGTTTCAGCAAAAGAACTCTCAAAGATTAAAAAAATGATTGCCAAAATTGAGGAGAAATAAAAATGGAAACTCTGCAAAATATTTTTCAGGCGGAAATTATCCAAAAACTCGGCTGGACACTGGCACATTTCGTATGGCAGGCAACGACAATAGCTTTAATTCTCGCTGCAATACTCAAGTTACTACATAAATCATCAGCCAATCTGCGTTACATAATAACATGTATGGCTTTAGCTCTAATAGTTGTAATGCCTGCTGTTACCATAAGGATGATTGATGTGTCTTCAAATATTATTGTACCCATAAACCGCTCTGCGACTGAATTGCCAAAAACCAACACTGATACGCAAACATTTTTAGAAATACCACAGATAGAACCAACAATAAAAATTACAGCTTCATCGAGGATTTCACTGAAAGATAAATTTATTGAGACAATTGAACCGGTTTTGCCCTACTCAGTTGCCGGCTGGCTAGCCGGCGTATTCGGTTTAAGCTTATGGCATTTGGGCGGCTGGAGGCAATTGCAAAAGCTCCGCAAAAAGATGCTAAAAAATGTACCTTACCAAATAGCAGTAACCACTAAAAAACTTTCCCATATGCTGGGCATAAAAAAAACAATCAATATAGCAGAGTCTGCTCTGGTCGAAGTTCCAACAGTCATTGGTCATTTGAAGCCAATTATTTTGCTTCCCGCCTCTGCGCTTACCGGCTTGAGTGTTCAGCAGATTGAAGCTATTTTGGCTCACGAGTTAGCTCATATTAAAAGACATGATTATCTCGTCAATATACTGCAAACTGTCGTTGAGATACTTGGCTTTTACCATCCTGCTGTGTGGTGGGTTTCGCATAAAATCAGGGCTGAAAGAGAAAATTGCTGCGACGATATAGCCGTTAATTTATGCAGTGATAAAGTTTGTTACGCCAGAGCATTGACAACTATGGAAGAAATCCGTACTGACAAACTTAGCTTGGCTGTAGCCGCTTCAGGCGGAAATTTATTGATGCGCATTCGCCGATTGCTCGGCAAAGAATCTGCAAACGAAGGAAAACTTAGCTGGCTGCCATCGGTTATCACAATGCTGATGATTGTGGCTCTGCTAATACCGACAGCTTTGGCTCTATCGGGCAACAACAAAGAACAATTTGGTGAAAAGACCGATATTACTGCCAGCAATTTTAAAATTGTGACAAACGATAGAGGGATTAACAATCTGGTAGTGTCGATTAAGAACGAAAGTGATGTAGCTATACCTGAGTTCAAAATTCGATATTATATGGACAATGTAAAAAATAATATCGACGAAGCCGGTAATGCTCACAGCGGCTGGCACAATGCAGGGCCTATCGAGTCAGGCCAGGCGTGGAACGAGCAGACAAGAGATTTCCATTTGCCTGACGGTAAATATGAATTTTCCGTTGTTTTAGATTATGACAATACTATTTCCGAAACTGATGAGAATAATAACATCGCATCAATAAAAGTGACCATTAAAGGTGGTCAAATAAAAATTTCTGAACCCACTGGACAAATTGAAAGTTTTGAGCAACAACTTAAAGAGCCTGTTACGGTTCATATAGATAAAAGCCCTGATGGCGACAATCTAACAATTCAATATGCTGTGATAGCTATTTGTAAAGCAGCGAGTGTCCCTTACAACTGGGATAAATCCACAGAACTGGCCAATCCAGAGCGCAAGCAATATATTGAACCGGTAAACATTGAAAATAAAATCGCCAGTCAGGCAATTACTGACATACTTGGGCCAGTCGGCCTTTTATACAGTGTAGATGTGGATGGTGTGTACCTTTATAAAGCCGAACACTTTGCTAAAATGCAGAGTAAACTCGAAATTCTCAACATAGAGTTGGAGCCGATCGCCCAAGGAAAAAACATTCTTTATGCAAACGTCAAGAACACTTCCGACACAGAGCAGCTTTTTGCTATTCATATCTACACCCGGTCAGTAGATTATGGCTCACAGGGTGTTGGTTGGGGAACAAGGTTTTTTGA
>JAGLNB010000031.1 GCA_023139715.1 Planctomycetota bacterium
GCTCTTGCGATACACGGAATATTTAGAAATCGTATTGAATCAATTCTTGGCTTGGCAGTTGGCGAAGCGGAAAAAGTTTTGGCTGAGATAAAACTCAATTTGAAAAAACAAGCTGAGCAGCAAAAAAACAAACAATATCAGATTAAGTCATTATCGCCAAATAAGATTGACGAATCTGTGTCTCTGTAAAAGTAAGAGTAAAGATGGAACATATGTCGCAAATAAAAACATCTGGATTTCGCAGCAGCTGGCAGTCGTTTAATATGACACCGATTATAGATATTGTTTTTTTGCTCATAATATTTTTTCTTGTGGTTTGCCAGTTCATAGATGCTGAAAATCTACCCGTTTCTGTGCCGCAAAATTGCGAATTTGCATTGGATGACAATCAGCCAAATGCGCAGTTTGCTACGGTAACAGTTATGAAAGCAAATGATGGCAGGGTTAGTTTTTTCGTCGGAGCAGAAAATATTTCAACTTCAGATAACAGCGAAATAGCTGGACGACTGGCAAAGCTATTGGATGTTCGATTGAAAAATTTGCCAGTTGATAAGCGGATAGTAACTTTGCGCATTGATAAAGATGTTTGTTTCAGTGATGCCCAATACGCACTTTCCGGTATTGCCACAAGCACGGCAACGGATGTTCGGATGGCGGTGCTGAAAAAGCAGCGTAGTCAGATGCAATAATATTATTACGCTGATTCTTTTCTCGCTATTTGTTTTGTAGTAAAAAGTTCAGCTTTACCTTCCACGACATCTTTATTGATGATATATTTTGTGCCGTCTGCTTCTTCCGGCAACTTGTACATCAGGTCAACCATTAATTCTTCAGTTATTGAACGAAGGGCTCTTGCTCCTGTATCACGCTCAAGAGCTTTTTTTGCCAGTGCATGCAGAGCATCCTGTGTGAATTCAAGCTCTGTATTTTCCATTTCGAAAAATCTCTGATATTGTTTAACCAAGGCATTTTTGGGTTTGGTTAATATGTCTATCAGGGCATCTTCGTCAAGAGCTGTAAGAGTGGTCATAACCGGAACTCGTCCAACCATTTCGGGAATCATTCCGTATTCTATAATATCTTCTGGTATGATTTGTTTGATTAT
>JAGLNB010000310.1 GCA_023139715.1 Planctomycetota bacterium
ATTACAAAAATGTTACCTCTGAAGTAATCGGAGCCGAGCACGGAATTAGCAAAGAGCAGCTGGAAAAACTCGCTCAGCAAACCAAGCCGCTAATCGCAAAAGTTAACAGGACAAGAAAAGCCGGCAAAACGCCATATAGAGATTTACCTTTCAATAAAGGGCTTGCCAAAAAAGTAAATGAGTTGGCTGGCGAAATAAAAGGTAAATGTGAAAATTTTGTAGTGCTTGGAATTGGTGGTTCGGCTTTGGGCAATATTGCCCTGCAAACAGCTTTGAATCCGTATATGTACAACCTCGATAAAAACCAGCGTAAAGGGCCTCGATTGTTTGTATTTGATAATGTTGACCCGACGCAGCTTGGCTCGTTCCTGGATTGGCTCGGCGATAAATTTGATAAAACCATTTTCAATGTCATTAGCAAATCCGGAAGGACAGCTGAAACGGCGAGTCAGTTTATGATTATCCGCCAGATGCTGCTCGATAAACTCGGAGCCAAAGGGCTTAAAGAGCAGGTGGTCGCAACTACCGATGCAAAGGAAGGTACGCTTCTTAAAATCGCAACCGAAGCCGGTTTTCGTCAGCTTGAAGTGCCGGACGGCGTAGGCGGAAGGTTCAGTGTATTAAGTGCGGTTGGTTTGCTCAGCGCAGCTGTTTGCGGCGTAGATATAGATTCACTGCTTGAAGGCGCACGTGATATGGACAGTAAAGCCAGTTGCGAAGATTTCTATGAAAATCCAGCTGCAATAAATGCCGCAATAAATTATCACTGCTATAATCAGGGCAAAAAAATCTCCGTTATGATGCCATACAGCTATGCACTGAAAGATTTATCCGATTGGTATCGGCAGTTGTGGGCTGAAAGTCTCGGCAAAACAAAAGACCTAAGCGGAAATGATGTTTATGTTGGCCCGACTCCGGTTAAAGCACTTGGTGCAACCGACCAGCATAGTCAGGTGCAGCTTTACCGTGAAGGGCCTAACGATAAATTGTTCACATTTTTGCAGGTGAATAATTTTGGAAGAAAACTTGAAATTGCTCCAGCTCCTGATTGTGCAACGGAATTGGATTTTCTTGCCGGAACTGATTTAGGTACACTTCTCAACAGCGAAAAGACAGGCACTGAATATGCACTCCTTGCGGATAAAAGGCCTTGTCTTACAATTGTTTTCGATGAAATAAATGCCTATACAATTGGCCAGTTTATTTATCTTTATGAAGTTACAACCTCTCTTGCAGGTGCCTTATTTAATATTAACACATACGACCAGCCGGCTGTCGAACTTGG
>JAGLNB010000311.1 GCA_023139715.1 Planctomycetota bacterium
ATAATCCAGCATTTGGCGATAATTTTCAGCTCCATTTTTCCATGCGGCCAAAGCAGCTAGTTCTGCTTTGCAGATGCTTGTCGTTTGCAGAATTTTATTTGCTGCTCGTTCATCTTTGAGCTGGCTTGATAAATCTGCCAATATGATTGAGCCAGGGATATTTTCTATCTGAGGCCAAATGCGAAATGTTTTTTCAATAGCATTGTCGTCATATTTTAATTGCAGAAGTGCCAGCGACAAAGCCAGTTCGAGATTATCAGCACAATTGCTTTGTGAGAGTTTTTGGGTTAATTCGTCTAATTGTTTTGAATTGGTTTTTTGGGCCAATTTTATTTTTTCAAGAGTTGCTCTAAAAAAAATCGGTTCAGGTAAATTGTCATCGGCTAAAACCAAATCAAATTGTTTTTCAGCTAATGGTTTGTAAACGGGTTGACTTTTGGCGAGCAGGGCGAGTGTCTTCGCCTTTATAAATTGCAGATTAGCTGAATTATGGATTGCTTCCAGCTCATTTATTTCAGCCAGCAGCTCATTTGATTTGTTTTTTTGTGAATTTTCATCGGTTAATGCAAGGTAAAAATTGATATTGCATTTATTCAACTGGGTTTTGTAAAGTTGCGTGGATAAATTTCGCCATAGATTTGTCGAACCGTATTTTTCGTCCCAATCACTGCCTTGATAATCTTCAATTTGTTTTTTTAGTTTCTGCTGATTTTCTGCAATTTGCTTTAATTTATTGCCGGTGTTTTTTGCAAGCTGATATAAATTTCTTTTTTCATTGGCTGTTAAAGAGTTGCTGTCATATTCGTATTTTATTCGCAGCTCAAAACTTTGCTGTGCAAACTCGTCAATTATCTGTTTTGAATTTTTCGCTAAGCTATTAATTTCGTTAGCGACAGGTGTGGCATAAACTGGATTTATGGCGACAAATAAAAATAAAACAACTGCTTTTACGATATGCGATGCGTGATTAGCGAACATATTATTCTGTCATTCTAAATGTAATGTCAGTTAATCCCATCCCGAGAAACACGTTGTATATTTTGGCGGTGTGTTCCCATTTTACCTGTGGCTGGCAGATGATTTCCACGGGGTCATCGATTAGCCGTTTTTGGGTTAGCAAACAATTTTGCAATTCTTCAACTAATGCAGATAAATCGGTTTCGATATTTTTACTTTCTATCTGGATTACTTGCTGGCTGCCAATTTGAACCTGACATCCCGATTGGGTTGAGTAAATATGTATTATCAACGGCTCTGGCCTTACCGATTGATAGTTTTTCGCTTGTGCTGTTGCAAGCTGGAACGGGAGAAAGTTTTCCTGCGGCCGCCACTTGGCCGCTACGAGAAAAAATATCAGCAGCAGAAAAATCACGTCTATCATCGGAGCCATTCGTAAAGTGATTTTTGGCGGATGGCTGATTTTTAGCCGGGCTAAAACTGATTTTTTAGTATCTTCGTTTTTCATCGCCATTTGCTCTAAACGTTTTATTAAATCGGCTGCTCTTTGGCGAATTTGGCTCCGCAGTATATGGCTTTTTTATTAACTTCAAGCATTTTATGGTGTCGTTTCGCTATTGTTTGAGTCAGGCAGTCAACAGCTGTATCAGGGCTGATGATTCCTCGCATTTGCAGATACGCACCTACGATAATCATATTAGCACTTTTAGGATTGCCGAGTTCAATAGCCAACTGGTCAACTGGTATTGCTAATACTTTAATCGTTTTTGATACTTGCGGCTCGTAATCGATTAGCGAACTGTTGTAAATCAGCAAGCCATTGTCTTTAAGACGCGGCGCAAATTTTTCCATTGATGCTTTATTCATTATGATTAGCGAATTTGGATGAGTCACCAGAGGTGATGCTATTTCTCTTTCGGCTGTAACCACCATACAATTTGCTGTTCCGCCGCGAACCTCGGCTCCGTAAGAAGGCATATATGTTATTTCTTTTTTGGCCTTCATTGCCGTTTGAGCCAGCAGTTTGCCAGCGAGCATTATTCCCTGCCCGCCAAAACCGGCGATGATAATTTCTTCGTAAAGTTCGCTTATATTTTGCATCCTTCGACTCCGCTCAGGACAAGTTTTAATTTTGATTTCTTTTTGCTATTGGTTGTTTTTCAAGCAGCCCAATGGAAAAACTTTTGTCATTTCATTTTCTATCCACTGCATAGCTTTCACGGGTGTCATTCGCCAGTACGTTGGACAGGGGCTTAGCAACTCAACCAGTGATAATCCATTTGCACCGCCAATTTGCAGTTCAAAAGCGTGCTTGATTGCTTTTTTAGCTTTTTTAATTTGAGCTACACTGCTTAGAGCGCATCGCTCGACATATACCGTTCCGGGCAGAATCGCCAGGAGTTCTGATATTTGCAGCGGATAGCCCTGGCCGATAGCTTTGCGGCCTTGCTGGCTTGTAGCCGTTACTTGTCCGAGGACAGTTGTTGGTGCCATTTGTCCGCCTGTCATTCCAAAGATTGCGTTGTTAATAAATATGACAGTTAATTGTTCAGCTCGATGCGCTGCGTGAATTATTTCAGCTGTTCCGATTGCCGCCAAATCACCGTCGCCCTGATAGGAAAAAACTATTTTATCAGGATTTGTTCTTTTAATTCCAGTTGCCACAGCCGGCGCTCTTCCGTGGGCTACCTCAATCATATCAACGTCGAGATAGTCATAAGCCAGTACAGCGCATCCAACAGGGGCTATGCCGATGGTTTTTGGGGCTATTTGCAATTCGTCGATTGTTTCAGCTAGCAGCCGATGTGCTATTCCATGTCCGCAGCCGGGGCAGTAGTGCGTGGCACAATCTTTTAACGTTGGCGTTCGTGTAAATACGGTTTCCATTTTTTTATCTTTTTGCAGCGAGCTGTTTTATTTCTTTCATAATTTCGCCGTCGCTTGGCACGCCGCCTCCGCTTCTGCCGTAAAATTCGACAGGTGCTTTTCCTGCAACAGCCAGCTTTACATCTTCTACCATTTGGCCGCAGCTAAGCTCTACCGTCAGAAAAACTTTTGCTTTGTCAGCGGCTCTGTTGATTTGCTCTGCTGGAAATGGCCAAAGCGTAATAGGCCTTATCAATCCGACTTTTATTCCCTCTTTTTTAGCTTTATCCACGGTGCCTTTTGCGATTCTTGCAGCGATGCCGTAGGCAACCACAATTATTTCAGCGTTTTCAATTTCGTATTCTTCGCAGAGGATTTCTTTTTTTTGTATCTCTTTATATTTTTTCTGCAACTTACGGTTTATTTCTTCCAGCACGCCGTCTTTCAGCCAGAGCGAGCGAACGATATTTTGTTTTCTATCTTTTGCACCTGTAAGTGCCCAATCTTTTGGCGGTAGTTTTCGTTGTTCTTTCTTTTCCAGTATTACCGGCTCCATCATTTGTCCGAGAATACCATCAGCCAGAACCATAACAGTTATTCTATATTGGTCAGCCAAATCAAAAGCCAGCGACATAAAATCCGCCAATTCCTGCACGTTCGCTGGTGCCAGAACGATGGTTCTGTAATCACCATGGCCGCCGCCTCGTGTAGCTTGAAAGTAATCGGCTTGTGATGGAGCTATATTTCCAAGTCCAGGCCCGCCTCGCATTACATTTACGATTACAGCTGGAAGCTCGGCTCCTGCGAGATAGCTTATTCCTTCCTGCATTAAGCTGATACCCGGGCTTGATGAACTCGTCATCGCTCTTTTGCCTGTTGCCACAGCACCATAGACCATATTTACAGCTGCCAGTTCGCTTTCGCATTGAACAAACACCCTGTCCAATTCCGGCATACGTCTCGACATATAAGCGGTAACTTCATTTTGCGGCGTGATTGGATAGCCGAAATATGCGTCGAGACCAGCTATAATAGCTGCCTCAGCCATTGCTTCATTTCCGCAGATAAGTTTTTTTTCACTCACTTTTTTGCCTTATTTTCGGAATTTTTGCATACTCGAATTGCTGCTTCGGGACAAATAATTGCGCACATAGCACATCCGCTGCAATTGTCACTTCCCTTGAACTTTGCGGGGAAATAACCTTTTTTGTTTGATTTTTCTGAGATGACTATCTGCCCCTTAGGGCACACCATTACGCAAAGGCCGCAACCTTTGCACTTCTCAATATCGATAATGATTTTACCAGTCATTTTCTGTATTTTGTATATCGTATTGCTTTTGGCGTATAATTTTTTGCTTTATTAAACCAATGGATTTTAACAAGGCCAAAAGCCGCTGTAAAGGATAAAGGTTTTTTTGCAATGCTGTTTAATTGGCCGGTTTTTTGAGTTCTTCGACTTTTGGCAGGTCTTTTAAAGTATTCAGACCGAAAACCTCTAAGAATTTTTTTGTTGTTCCGTACAGCATTGGCCGTCCGAGTACTTCAGCTCGGCCTGCAATTTTCACCAGCCCTTTGTACATTAGGGCTCGTATTATTTCTCCGGTAGCAACGCCTCTTATAGCTTCAACGTCAGCTCGGATAACCGGCTGTTTATATGCGATTATTGCAAGTGTTTCCAATGCCGCAGGGCTTAATTTATTATCGCCGCGCACGCGAAGCAGTTTTTTTAGCCAGTGATTATATTGGCTAAGCGTTAGCATTTGGTAGCCGCCTGCAATTTCTTCTATTCTAAAGGAATTTGCATTGGCTGTATATTTTTCATTAAGATTCTGGATGTGCTGGCGAATTTCTTTTACCGTAGTTTCAGTGATATTAGCCAATCGTTCAGCTGTTAGGGGTTCGTCGCTTGCAAATAAAACTGCCTCGGCTACCGATTCGATGGTGATGGTTTCTTCGCCGAGTTCCTGTTGTTGCACAGCTGCTTCTTCATTAGAAATCGGTGTTTCAATTTCAACGTCTTTTATTTCTTCATTTTGTTCTGTCATATTTTTTCCCACTTAAACGGGTCTGCATCTTTTTTGCTTATTTTAATTTTTACATTTTTAACTTGTTTCTCAATTTCTCTCGCTACTTTTTTTAATATGAATCGTTCTGAAACTGTATGACTAAGGCACAAGCAGGTCAATCCTGCTTCCTGGGCGGCCAGTGCCTGATGATGCTTTAGTTCTCCGGTTACATAGCAATCGGTTTTTGCTGCGATAACTGAATTTATTGCTTTTCCGCACGAGCCGGCACAAACAGCCGCTTTTTTTACCAGTTTTTTTTCATTTCCAACTATACCAACTGCCTTTGCGCCGGTATATTTTTTTATTTTTTGAATAATTTGGCTAACTTTCATTGGTTGAGTTAGTGTTCCGATTCTTCCAAGCCCCAGTTCGTTTGGATTGTTGTGTAGTTTTATGCAATCGAAGGCGGGGGTTTCGTATGGATGAGCTTTTTTCATTGCAGCTATTACGTCTTCAAGTTTTTTGGCCGGCACGATTGTTTCAAATTTCATTTCCGGCACTTTTTCCAGTTTCCCTTTTTTGCCAATAGCCGGTTTTGCATTTTGTAATGGCCGAAAACTTCCTGTGCCTTGAGTTTCAAAACTGCAGCGGTCATAATTTCCTATCGCTCCTGCGCCGGCTGCAAAAACTGCATTTGACACTTTCGCAGCTGATTCGATTGGCACAAAAACGATGAGTTTGTAATTATCACCTGCCGGATTTTCAACGT
>JAGLNB010000312.1 GCA_023139715.1 Planctomycetota bacterium
CAGCGCCAAGAACAATCAAAGCAACGATTGCTTTATTGTCTTTCAGTAGGGAAATAATCGGATTCATTTAATGCTTCTCACCCATTCAGCCAACGCCCTGTGTCGCTCCTTACATACTGAGTGGATCATAACCGTATCAATATGGTTAAGGAGTATCGCCTTTGATTTTCCGCTTGATAGCATCGGCAGCTTTTCGCATTCCATCAGCAGGCTTTCCGGCTTCTGTAGCGTTGGCCTGGGAATGAGACTCGTTCCACACCCTGACAGCATCAGCATCAAAACAATCAGTATCAACAGTCGCATGGGCCTTCTCCTTAATCGTCCTATATACAATCTTTGTTTTCTGTTCAGATGCAAGTGAAGCACGAATGATCCGCTCTGATTCTTTCACATCAGCATCATGCTTTTTTACCACTTCCTCGACCTGTGCTTTGTAATCAGCATCATAAGCCCATGTGGTGACTCTCCACCCCATGTACCCGCCAAGTGCCACGGCTCCGGCGAGTATATAAACTTGGATCATTTAGGCATGCCGCCCGTGCTAAGATATTTAGTCCACAAGCCGACAATCGCAAGCACAACAGCAGATGCAAATGCTGTCTGTTCTGTAGTGGCTTTATCGCCAAGAATGAACATATACCAATGGCCTATCTCAAGGCCGATAATAGCCGATACCAATAAAAGGATGCGTGGCACTACTCGCCATTCATTAAATTCATTTGATGTCATATCAACCCTCCCATCCGTCATTCATTTTTATACCCCTTGTTAAACCCATCTTTTCTCCAAAACAGCAATGCCATTGCAAATAGCTTCGGCAATTTCCCTGTGCCTTCCGGATACCAGCCACGCTTCCGCGAATCCATTATTGTCAATGTAGCCAGGTTCAGGAATAAATGCGACACAGTTTGTCTTGCGGAGAAAATAATCTTTTTTCTTCGGCGGGTTCGAGCCCCAATACCATCCAGGCCTGCCACCAAGATCACGGTTGCCAAGCTTTGAGTGCATTGCAAAGCTGAATACAGCAGCCTGCGCCTTTCGCGTAGATTGTGGTTCAGGGTCGCCGTAGGACCTTGCTTTTGGACAGTACATCACCATGGAGCCATGGCCGCGTGAATCGTCGAAATCTTCCGGGTCAAGATGGTCGGCATCAGCATTGAAGTGGAGATCAATAACAAGATCGAAATCACCGGCATTGATGGTCCTAACCTTCTCCCCAAGTGTGCCTGTAATTATTTCAACCGTATGCCCTTGTCGCGTGAGGATTTCATAAGCGTGATCAATCACTTTTGTAGCTTCATCATGTTCATTCAGGCCATGCTTCTTATTTACAGCGCCCTTTGCTGCAGGATGATGTCCAGGGCAGATCGCTATTTTCATGCATTCAGCTCCTTTTAGCTGTCTCTTTCCCTTCTATTCATTTTAACATTAATGCTTGCAGCACCATATTTTAATGAGATGTGTGAGATTCCTTTATTGGCTACCATCATGGCAATAGAGGTAAAGAACCCGGTAAAAACACTCATGTGAAATACTATTTCTATGTTTTCAATTACATGCTTCCCGGCTAATACTTCGTAGGATAGTATACCAGTGAATACCATCAAACTGCAAAATGCTCCCGCAATGGTAAGCCCTAAAACCACGGCGATACCTTGTTTTAACTTTGAAAAACCGCCCATCTTAAGTAGGGCAACGGATGAACCGCAGAAACCTCCAAGGCCACCAAATGCAATAGCGATACCGTATAAACTAAGTACACCAATATAATCAGCGGCATCTAGTAATGATGATATTTTATCTGGCATAATCTCCACCACACCTTTAGCCGTAAAATCAGGCAGTTATTTGTCATGGAATATTTATTGCCAATCATTGTGCGTAGATATTCCTCTAATTTGGTCCCGCTCTTAATCTCAACAGCCAGCACATTCATCCTTTCATAGTCAAGTGCCCGGGATACGAATACATCTTTGTGATAACCGTATAATCTCCCATTAACATATATGCCCTTACTTCCTGTAGGCTCTCCAAATAATGATAGATAAAAACTCCAGGTGTTCTTCGGTTTGCCGGAAATGAAATAAACCCTATCTGGAAGAATGGGTGATGACTTTAATTGATAAGAGCGGGAATATGCCCAAGCTAGCCAAGGAAGGAATATAAGCGCGTTTAACAATTCAAGTGGTCCTTGGTATTCCCCATTCATAAAAAACTGTCCCAGTGTCCAAACGGCGTCCAAGAATACTATAAAGGCAATGGATTTAAATGCTAATATCTTATAAGAGGCGTTAATCCACAGAATGCCTGTGACAGCAATATAAGACAGATGAAGAGATAAGTCATATCCATCATACATATACACAGGAAGTTCTTTTAGCTCCATCCACCAGACATAACCCCACTCATAGAATACTCTCACAAGAAGGCATCCAATAAGGATTAATGGAAGGATATGCTTTTTGTTAAAGCTCATGCTTTCCTTGTTTCAATTCTTTTATTTTTAACAGGCCAAAGAATCATTTGGTTTTCGAAAAAGTGTCCTTCTTCTAATATCGAATTGATACGATGATCATCAATCAATTTATAACCAAGCCATAGATACCAGCCGAAGATCGGGTATTGGGTGAAGTAATAATCCTCACCGCCGATGGTGGCGTAGGTTATGTGATTTGAATATCCGATAAATTCGACTATACCGCATGGGCCAAGACTTCTTAGATATGCATTGATCGGATTGCGAAGTTGACTCCAACGGAATCTACGCATAAATGTTACCTTTGATTGGTAAGCCAAGTCGCCATCAAGGGGGTCAACAGGATTACCGTAA
>JAGLNB010000313.1 GCA_023139715.1 Planctomycetota bacterium
CGATTCGCTGTTGCGAAAGTATTGGGCGGGTTTTATCCTGGCCGGTTGGGTCGCCGATTCGTGCGGTATAATCGCCAATGATTAAAACGGCTTTATGACCAAAATCCTGAAATTGCCGCATCTTGCGAAGTACGACGGTATGTCCCAAATGAATATCAGGACTTGTCGGGTCAAGGCCTAGCTTTACACGCAATTGCTTTTTCTGCTGGCCGGCTTTGGCTAATTTTTCCGCCAGTTCCCCTCGGCTGAAAATTTCAACTGTACCACGTTCTAACTGTTTTGCTTGCTCTATACTGTTCACGATTGGATTTTCCCGTTTCTCCGCGGGTAAGTAACTTAAAAATAATTAGTTACGGTTTTATTCGCGGACATTTACTACCCTGAAGGGTATAAAATTGCTTTATCCATTACTTTTTTCTTAAAAAATTAAGATTTCTCGCAGCAAAATTATAACAACTCGGCAAAAGAAAGACAAGTTTGGTTTATTTGGCTTCTGGCCTGTCTTGAGCGAAGTCGAAAGGCTTTACTTTGGATGCTTTTTTTTGTTCCAAATATGATTTGACTGCGAAAATATATGAGATAAAAGCCCAGATGAAAAAAGTGAGACACATAATTTTTACCTGCTGCTTAGTTAATAAGTTGTATAACGGCTTGGCTTTGCTCGGCCAGAAAATATTCACATCCCAATGGTAAACCGCATCAATTAAGACGTGGAGCCATACGCCGAGAACGCCGGAAATGAGCATTTTCCAAAAGCCGGTTTTGTAAGGCACGTGAAAAAGCTGCATTATCTTTGTAAAAAAATTGCGAAATGGATACGCAGCGAGTCCCCAGATGATGCCTGCTGCTGCGCCGATTAAAAGCGTATGAACATATCTGTGAATCGGCCAGTGGTCGTAAAGCAGAACTTCAATATCCACTATGATATTAGCGAGAATAAAAACCGGAACATCGATATACTTTCGCAGTATTAAAGCGACGAATCCACTTGGCCCGAAATGATATGGTGTGTATGGCATAAAAATTATGCTCCAGTTAAATATCCATTTTTTTGCAGATAGTTTTGAACGTAATCCTTGACCGCTTCTTCAAGCGAAGTGGTTTCTTTTTCGTAGCCGGCTTGTTTTAATTTGGCCATATCGGCCTGCGTATAATACTGATACTGATTGCGAATGGATTCGGGCATTTCTACGTATTCAATTTTCGCATTTTTATCGAGCGCTGCAAAAACTGCTTTTACCAAATCGTTCCAGTTGTGCGGCCTTCCTGTGCCGATATTAAAAATGCCGCCAATTTCCCGATGGTCAAAAAAGAAAAGCGTCATATCCACAGCATCTTTTACATAAATAAAATCACGGACATATTCGCCATCACTGTATTGCG
>JAGLNB010000314.1 GCA_023139715.1 Planctomycetota bacterium
TGATGACAGTGGCGATGGGTCTGCATGGTTTGCAGATTGAAAAACAAGCTGCTGAAATCCGCCAGAATTTGAAGAAATTGAACGCTGATTTTGATGAATTTCATGTTAGTTGGGATACGCTTGGTAGCCACATCCGCAAAACGGCCAATAAGTATAATGAAACGGATAAAAATCTGAGCAAATTTGGCGATGGACTCAGCCGAATTCAACTCGACCAGTCAAAATAGGCACTGCAATCAATAATCACCCAGTAGCCCGGCCTCTAAGTCGGACTATTGCGTTTTGGTTCAAAAGATGCTATAATCCACGACCGTTTTTATATTGGTGTTGCAGGGCGAGTAGTGTGTAGCTACCGCCCAAACAGGCAAACGCAGAAAATTGCAGGAGTTTTAATATGGGTTGTAATTTGGCAATAGCTGGTGTTACGGGAGCTGTAGGCCAGGAGTTTCTAAAGATTCTTGAACAAAGGGATTTTCCGTTCGATACACTTAAAATGCTTGCGAGCAGTCGCTCGGCAGGCAAAAAAATCGAATTTAAGAATAAAGAATATATCGTTGAGGAGTTAACCAAAGACAGTTTTGAGGGAATCGATATTGCACTTTTTAGTGCCGGCGGCGGAAGAAGTAAAGAATTTGCATCTGCTGCGGTGGCTGCTGGAGCTGTTGTGGTTGATAATTCTTCTGCCTTTAGAATGGATCCGGATACGCCTTTGGTTATTCCGGAAATAAATCCTCAGAGCATTAAGGAAAATAAGGGCATTATTGCGAATCCCAATTGCTCAACGATTATTGCTATTGTGCCGGTCTGGCCGCTACACAAAGCGAATCCTGTTAAGAGAATGGTAGTTAGCACATATCAGGCCGCTAGCGGAGCCGGAGTTTCAGCGATGCTCGAACTTGAGCAGCAGGCACGAGATATTCTGGCAGGCAAAAAGCCGGTTTGCAGGGCTTTTCCATATCAGATAGCGTTTAATCTTTTTAGTCATAATTCTGCCCTTGGGCCAAACGGCTACAATGAGGAAGAAATGAAAATGATAAATGAGACTCGCAAAATTTTCGATTGCGCCGATATAGCTATAACCTGTACCTGTGTTCGCGTGCCGGTTTTAAGGGCGCATTGCGAGAGCATCAATCTTGAATTTACGGACCCAATTACGCCAGGCCAGGTGAGAGACCTTCTAAGTACTGCTCCTGGCGTTTCAGTTTTGGATGATATTGAAAATAATCGTTTCCCAATGCCGATAGATGCCACGGATAAAGATGACGTTTTTGTCGGACGAATTCGTCAGGATGAATCCATACCTGATAATCGCGGAATCAATCTTTGGGTTGCCGGCGACCAGCTGCGAAAAGGTGCAGCTTTGA
>JAGLNB010000315.1 GCA_023139715.1 Planctomycetota bacterium
AAAAAAGTTTCTGCAATTATTGACTCTGAGCCGCTGCTTGATGCCGGTTTATTGGAACTGGCGAGATGGATTAGCAGTTATTATGTTTGTCCGCTTGGCCAGGTTTTGGCGGCAATGCTCCCAGCATCTGTAAAAAAAGGCATAGGTGTTAAAACCGAAAAATATATTTACCTTGCCAAAGGCAGCGAGCAGCAAATCGAAAAATTAAGAGGCGGCAAACAAAAGCAGCTCGCCGAATTGCTAAAACAAAAGGCCGCTTTGGATTCGCAAACAGCTGTTGAGCTTCAATCGCTGCTCGCTGAGTGTAATTGCACCAAAGCTCCGCTAAATGGCTTGGCTCAAAAGCAGATTATAAAAATTGCGAAGCGAACTACATTGAAATCTTTACCTGTAATTCCAGAATCAATGCTGGTTAGTTCTGACAAAAAAATAACATTAAATAATGAGCAGCAAGAGGCACTAGCCCAAATAAATACGGCGATAGATTCAGATGAGTTTGGTGTTACGCTTTTACATGGCGTTACAGACAGCGGCAAAACCGAGATTTACATAAGGGCAATTGAATCGGTTCTGCGAAATGGCAAAAGCGCAATCGTTATGCTGCCGGAAATTGCTCTTACCGCTCAAACTGTTCAGCGTTTTAATTCGAGATTTGAAAATATAGCGGTGATGCACTCCGGCTTAACGGCTGCTCAGCGAAATGCACAATGGCAGAAAATTAAATCCGGCTCAGCTGATGTGGTTATTGGCGCTCGTTCAGCTGTTTTTGCACCGCTGAATAATGTTGGACTTATTGTTGTAGATGAAGAGCATGAGCCAAGCTACAAGCAGGATACGGTTCCTCGTTACAGCGGACGAGATGTAGCGATAAAACGGGCTCAATTATCAAATGCACATTGTATTCTCGGCAGTGCCACGCCGTCTCTCGAAATGCTGCTCAATTGTAAAAGTAAAAAGCATTTCAATCTGGCCAGATTGTCGAATCGAGTTATGAATCTGCCGATGCCGACAATGAAGCTGGTAGATATGCGTAACAATTTTCTCACAAACAGGGGCGTTAGTTTAATTTCTGAGCCGCTGGCCGAGCAGCTGAAAAATACGCTTGTCAGAAAAGAGCAGTCAATTTTGCTTTTGAACCGGCGCGGCTACAGTAATTTTGTTTTTTGTCCGAGTTGCAAACACACACTGCACTGCAGAAATTGTGATGTAACTCTTACGTTTCACAAATCCAAATTTGCCAGCCAGCCCGAGATGCAAACGGTTAAAGGAAAACATCTAAGTCATGGCTACGCTATCTGTCATTATTGTCTTGCTCAAACGCTTGTTCCGCAGAAGTGTCCTTTGTGCGGAAAGGGTATGGCTATGATTGGTCTTGGCTCGCAGCGGCTGGAAGAAGAATTAGCGAGCAAATTTCCTTCGGCTCGCATTGCGAGAATCGATAGCGATTCGATGGCCGGCAGCGATTACTACCGCCTTTTGCGTGATTTTGGAAATGGCAAAATTGACGTATTGGTTGGCACACAAATGCTTGCTAAGGGCCTGCATTTTCCAAATGTAACATTGGTAGGCGTAATTAGTGCTGATACTTCGCTTTATTTGCCGGATTTTCGAGCGAACGAGCGGACGTTTCAATTGATTTCGCAGGTAGCTGGTCGCGCCGGCCGCAGTGAGAAAAAAGGAGTCGTATTTGTTCAGACATTTTTGCCCGACCAGCCGGCTATAAAATTTGCTCTTGATAATGATTTTGATGGCTTTGTAAAAGCCGAATTGGAGCATCGCAAAAGTTGTAATTTGCCGCCATTTTGGCGACTTGCTGTTATAGTCTTGCGTGATATGAATTTTGAAAAGCTTCAGGTGGCTTGTAAAATGATGCGTCAGCGAATAGATGGTATTGTGCAAAGAGATGATTTGAAATTGCTTATTCGAGGCC
>JAGLNB010000316.1 GCA_023139715.1 Planctomycetota bacterium
TATCAAGATTTCTTCCGGTATTCTGAAGTTCTCCTGTAGTGAAGACTTTCATCGTTGATGCCACCCGAACGCCGCTGCCTATTTCGACACCGCTTGGCGAAGTAACTCCTGAGGCAATCTCGGTTCCGACCTCTCTGCTTTTAATGTAAACCAAATCCTGAAAATCTATCTGGCTTCTTTTAAAACCTGTAGTATTGATATTAGCAAGGTTATTAGCAACCATATCAACCATTGCCTGCTGCGCGGTCATACCCGTTGCCGCCGTTGAAAACGCTCTTAACATAATGTTTTCCTTTTTATTTTTACGCTATTTACTTTACGCTAAATTATCCCATAGCCACACTCATAAGACTGCTTGTCCTATCTTTCCCAGCTGAGATGAATTTCATATTTGCTTCATACAGCCGCGATACCATTATCATATCCACCATTTCTTCTACCATTTGAACGTTTGACGATTCCTGATAGCCCTGTTTGACCACAACTGATTCAGCAAATTCTGGTTCTTCGCTGCCGCCTGGCCTGCTAAAGCAATTTCCTCCTACCGCGACAAGTCCGCTTTGTTTATCTTTGAAATCAACAATTTTAAATTTTCCCATGGAAGCGCCACCGGCACTTACAGTTCCATCGTTTGCCACATTTAACTGTGCCAGGCCAACGCTGCCTGGTATTGTAATCGGGCCATTTTCACCTGAGACAATTCTGCCCTGCGTATCTACTATTTGCCCGTTTTGATTTGCCTGAAACATTCCGTTTCGCGTATAGAGTTCGCCTTCGGCTGTTTCAATCACGAAAAAACCTTTACCTGAAATAGCAAAATCAAGCGGCCTGCCGGTTTCGACCATTGGCCCCTGCGAAAAATCGAAAGCTGAATTCAATTCAAAACCATTTGTCGTTTCGCCCTCCTGAGCTGCTTTTTGCGACTCAAGATGTTTTGAAAATGTATTACATCTTCGTTTGTATCCAACCGTGCTTACATTAGCGAGATTATGCGTAATAATGTCAAATTCCTGCGTTAACGCATTTATACTCGAACCGATTTTTTCCGTAATTTCTGACATTTTATTTTTTTAAACAGCCGACAATTCCGGCATAAGTTCTCTTTGTGCGTCTCTGCCTGCAATAGCCGATATATTCGTTTTCTTAAGTTTTCCGGTAATGGAAGCCGCATTAGTACGACATATTAATTCGTTAAGTTCTGATTCGCCAAATCCTGTTAATTCAACAGCAATTGAGAAATTATTATTAATTTTCATTTCCTCCATATGTTTTACTTCAGCTACGGCCTGAATTATTTCCGGCTTCTGTTTTTGATTATTTGTGTAATCATAATTTTGTATCAGGTTTTGTTTTTCGGATTTTTTCAAACTGAAAACTACCAACACTTTACCTGACATACTGACCTTCAGCGGTGCTTCTATTCTCAATCCGGGGCCGGCTATTTCGGTAACAGTGGCTGGCA
>JAGLNB010000317.1 GCA_023139715.1 Planctomycetota bacterium
ATTTATTTTGTGGGGTCGGCTCAATGGGGCTGGAGGCACTTAGCAGGGGTGCTGAATTTGTAACATTTGTTGAAAAAGATCCGGAAATTGCCTCAATTCTAAAGAAGAATATAGAAAAAGCCGGATTTGCCAATGTGTCAAAAGTTAAAATGACCAACGCTTTCAGGGCTGGTGCTCCGGTTGGCCTCCAGCGGAAAAAATACGACCTGGTTTTTGTTGATCCGCCGTATCCAACTACGAAAAATGTTCAAGCTGAATCTGCATTGAGCGGCTTACTGAATTTATTGCCGGAGCAGCTAAGCGAAGACGGGATAGTTGTAGTTAGAACTCATAAAAGTGTAGAATTGCTGGAAGAATATGGCCAGCTGAAAGTTTTGCAGCGAAGAGTTTGGGGAACAATGGCTATAGTTATATTGAATAAAAAGAATACATGAAAATGACAAATAAACAGGTAGCGGAAAAAGTTATTAATCAATTGCACAACAGCGGTTTTGAAGCGTTGCTCGCAGGCGGCTGTGTACGCGATATGCTGCTAAATCGCAAAGCAAATGATTATGATGTTGCTACAAATGCTACACCTAAAGATGTGATGGGGTTGTTTAGACGCACCGTGAAAATCGGGGCTAAATTTGGTGTTGTAATAGTTCTAATAGAAGATAAGAAAATCGAAGTGGCTACCTTTAGAACTGAAGAAGGATATGTTGATGGCAGAAGGCCAACTTCTGTAAAATTTTCCAATGCAGCCGAAGATGCCGGCAGAAGAGATTTTACCATTAACGGAATGTTCTATGATTTGCAGCGGGGCAAGGTAATTGATTATGTAAATGGTCAGGCAGATATAAAAAATAAACTCATACAAACTATTGGGAAGCCGCAGGAGCGTTTTGGTGAGGATTATCTTAGAATGCTGCGAGCAGTTCGATTTTCCACTCAGCTTGATTTTGCGATTGAACCGAAAACGTGGAAAGCTGTTTGTGTTGGAGCGAACAATATAGTGAAAATAAGTAGCGAACGAATAGCAATGGAATTGGAAGCAATTCTTGTTAATCCAA
>JAGLNB010000318.1 GCA_023139715.1 Planctomycetota bacterium
TGATTTTAATGACCGATGCCGATGTTGACGGTGCTCACATTAGAACGCTGCTACTGACTTTCTTCTTTAGGCAAATGCCGCAGTTGTTTGCCAATGATATGATATATATTGCTCAGCCGCCGTTGTATGAAATTAAAATAAAAGGCAAAAAAAAATCCGAATACATTCTCAGTGAAAACCAGATGCACAAAAGAATGATAGCAAGCGGCCTTGACGGAACAGAGATGGTTATAAATGGTGAAGCAAAAGGAAAAAGTGCCAAGCCAAAACAGCAGAAAATTGAAGATAAAGAATTCTCTGAGCTTGTGAAAGATTTAGCTGAAGCTGAACGAATTATCTCTGTGTTAGCCAGGCGTGGAATTGTGTTTGCGGAGTTTGTTTCGAAATACTATCAAGAGAAACAGCTGCCGCCATATCGCATCCATATTAATAGCCAGGATGAATTCTTTTACAAAAAAGCTGAATACGAAAAACAGCTCGAAAAATTAAAAGATAATAACAAAGACAGTTTGATTGAAGCGGAAGAATTAATCGACGCTGAAGAACTGCACGAAGTAATGCGGATGAATGAAATAAATGCAAAGCTTGGTAAAAGTTTTGGATTGGATTTAACAGATTTTCTCTTAACGCTGCAGCGAAGTGTTTCCGGTGAAGTGCTTCCGACAAAATTTCAACTGGTTAATGGCGATGATAGTTATGAAATCGCTTCACTTGGAGATGTTTGTGCAGGCGTGCGTCAGCTTGGCGGCCGTGGAATTGAGATAAAACGCTTTAAAGGTCTTGGCGAAATGAATGCCGACCAGTTGTGGGATACGACAATGGATCCTACAGCACGAACATTACTTAAAGTTACTATTGATGATGCCGGAGAAGCGGACAGATTGTTTAGTATTTTAATGGGCAGTGATGTTGAAGAGCGAAGAAACTTTATTCAGGAACATGCCCTCGAAGTTCAAAATCTCGATGTGTAAATTAATAGTTTAGAAAACAAAAAGGCCGAGCAAAAACCCGGCCTGTTTGCGGAGGAGCATGCCAACTGGATAACCCAGTTGTTTTGTTATATTCCGCCATCAACCTGGTAACGCTTCGCCGGATTATCATTTCTTACCGCCAGATTGTGTTTTCTGATTTCCGCGATTTCACATGGCACAAACCACCTTCGATTAGGACTACGAACAACCTTTTTGAAAAAACGTCGAAAATTTAGTTAATCGTGAAATATGCACAAATAAAACCTCGCAAAATACACCTCAGCTTTGTATCGTATTAGTCCAAGAACTACTCAGTTAGTTCGCACTGGAAAGCTATCAAAAAATTGTGAGTGCTTGATTAACTTTGAGGTTTTTATGAAAACGACAGAAATAAATAATTGTAAAGCAGGATTTTGGATTAGATTCGCGGCTGTATGGATTGATTTATTTATCATTTTTGTAACTGTAAGATTAATTGTTTTTACTTTTAACAGGATTGGTATTTATATTCCATTTGAATTAACATTTGGTTTGTCTTTTCTAATTTATCAGATTTTACTAATTAGCTGGAAGGGATATACTATAGGAAAAAAATTATGTGGAATCAAAGTCTGCTTCTCAAAAAATATGCATTTAAGTTATATAAGAGTATTATTACGTGAAACGATTTTCAAACTTATTTCTTGCGTTTTTTTGTTTTTAGGATTTATTTGGGTAGCATTATCACAAAAGAAGAAGGCTTGGCATGATTATCTTTCTGGCACGACAGTCACGCAGGATCCAAAGCTCAAAACACAAAGTTTGGTCGTTTCTTGGACAACAGTAATTATTATTACATTTTTAATAGGATTGAAAACCATTGCAATAGGATTACTTTTGGCGGATTGTCAAAAAATGAGGCCTTCTTTGAATTCGCAAATTCAATATATGGATCATAAGTCTTCTTCGCTAGTAGAAGTATCATCCCTAAGCGAAAAGGATCATGCAAAATTTATTGAATGGCTAGATATTAATGGAAAAAATCCAGTAGAATACATTGTTGAAACAGCAAGTAACCATCAAGTAACCATCTTGGGAGAGGTACATGAGAAAAAGGACTATCTACTTTTTCTTAAAAAAATAATCCCTGAACTATATTACAAAGCAGGAGTCACATGCATAGCCATGGAAGTGTGTTTGGCGGAGGATAACGAAAAAATTAACAAATTAGTGACGGATCCAGAGTTTGATCACAACCTAGCTTTGAAAATTGCTCGACACCAGTGGTGGGGCATTTGGGGTTTTAAAGAATATTGGGATATATTTGAAGTTGTTTGGCATCTGAACCAGGAAATTCCCGATGGTCGCAAGAAAATGCGGCTAATTGGCATTGATGTAAAATGTGATGGCCCTTCCTTAGGACTTGTGACTGGCGGTGAGGGAGCTAAAATAAAAGCTCCTATATGGGAGAAGCTAAGGATATTTAGACTATTGGGTAATATCCTCCCTCTTGTTAAACGAGATGAATTAATGGCTAGGAATGTCGAAAAAGAAATTATTGAAAATGGAGAACGCGGAGTTGTTTGGATTGGTCTGAATCACTCATATACCCAATATCAACAACCAATTATTTTAAACGGGAAAGTAGTCAAAAAGTGGACTCGCATGGGCGCATTACTCCACCAGAAATATGGTAAGGAAGTGTTTCAAGTAGCTCTTCATGAATACCATTTCAACCCAATAATGAGAAATTTTATCGAGCCAATCATGGAAAAGCGAGAAAGTGTACCTGTGGGGTTTGACATACAAGACTCTCCATTCGCCAATTTAAGAGACAACAGATCAGAAGAATACCTCCTCCAGCCAAGTTTGCAATTTGCTGATAAAGTTTCTGGCTACATATATCTCAAACCATGGAGAGAAATACAAAAATGTGAATGGCTTCCAGGATATGTATCTGAAGAAATGTTCATAGCTAACAAACCATTTTATAAAGCTTGGGCTAAACTTGCTGGAAGAGATGTTAATAATGCGGAAGAAGTAAATAAAACACTTAGATTTCTCCTTGTAGTTCAGCCCTAAGAAGAGAAATCTTAATCATTCTTAATATCTATACTTTGTACACTCAAAGACTAAATAAGGCGGACATTTCTTTAATTCATTATCTTGCGAGTCAATACTATTAGGCAATTCAACTATGCAGCAAATATAAAAATCAGACACTGCTCAATGTAGTATTGGTCACCTTCAGACATTAATACCTCAAAACAAACTAAGAATTCGAATCCTCATTATATAGTGCAGAATAAACCGATTTTGCGACAGGAAAATTAGTAAAATCCACAAAAAATTTCTGCGCATAAAAACAGGCCGAGCCAATTAGCCCGGCCTGAACGAGGCAGTGCCGAGTCGAAGGATTTTGTATGATGCGTATCCTGAACAATGGCCAGTTTGAGTAAATTATTTTTTCTCAAGTTTAATTATCATTGGCGGCAGTTGTCGGGGATTTTTCATATCCATCGGCTCAAGGGATACATTTCTAACGTCTTCTTCATAGCCATCGCAAGTTGTGTGCAGTGTGTATTCACCTGGTTCAGCTACGAACATTTGTCCCTGATTTGATTTGTGCATTGGCTCAATATCATCGATACTGCCTTCAAGCCAGGCCTCCGCTTTCGTGAGCAGTAAACCGTTTTCACTGACAACTTGTATAGACAAGAAAGATTGCTGGGCGACATCCCAGTTGGAAGCATCTATGTCAAACTTCTTGTTTTCACCTTCAGCTAAAGTAATTTTTATTGGCAGCTTTACTTCGACATCTTTCCCTGACCACGACCACCGACCTATACTATATTCGCCGGCGGGTATATGTTCGATTTTATAGCCGCCATCCTCAGCCGGCTGCAGCGTTACCATTATTTTTTCGTTGGCACTGACCATAACCAGTGGAACAGGAGATTTACTCTTAATTACGCCGGTGAGAGTTGCACTGCCTTTGGGGAGCTGTAAAGTAATTACAATTTTTTCCCCGCTTTCTTTAATTTCAAACATTTCCCGTATCATCACCAGATGTTTCATTCTGTAAATTGTGGCAGTATATTTACCAGGTAGTAAATTTTGCACAGAATAAAGACCTTTTTTACCTTCTACAGGAGTCGCAATGCCAACATGTTGTCCTGTAATCTTTTTGCCTTTCTGAATAATGATTTGCAGGTTATCCAGTGGTCCATTAGGGTCAGATGTTTTGAGTTCAATTAAGAGTTTTTCCTCAATTGGAGCCGGCGAAATAGTGCCAAGGTCTATGTCTTTAGCGTCCACATCGACCGTTGCAACCTTGGTCAATTTATTTTGTTTGTTTGGAGCTTCATAGTAAATTGCCCACGTACCAGAAGGCGGTCCACGGAAGATAAACTCTCCGTCAACTTCCGTCATAGCATAGCACATAAAACCGCCGAAATGTGGATTGTGAACATCACTCATCAAGACCTTAGTATTTGATAGCGGCTGAGAGTCAATTGTTATCTGCCCTGATATTTTCGGCTTGCCGCCCAAATTAATTTTGACCGTCTTGTTGTTAGTGGGAAAGAATGTCCGCCGAACCACCCCAAGACTGCTCCACTGGTTACTCCTGCGAACATAACACATTTTTTCAGGCAGCCCTTTAACCTTGTAGAATCCGTTACTGTCAGTAATTACAGAGGCCAGTCTCTCGGCCTGCTGATTGCCGCCGTACATATTATATTCCTGGAAGAACAATAAGACATTGGCCTGTGGCTTACCCTCTATATCGTAAACGAACCCCTCAACGGTTCCGCCTTTAGTTAGAATTGCTTTAATACCTTCTGTGGTTTTGCCCTCTATAACCTCAATGTCATTAACAATGGCAGCACTGTAGCCGGGATGTACAACTTTTATGGTTTCGTTGCCTTCGGGTAGATGCTTCAGTACGAATTCCCCGTTGACAGTCTTAACCGCCCCTTCTTCAGAAATAAACATTGGTGTCATCCCGCGACTGGTTTCGCCGGCTTTTGAGAACGGTATAACTTTCGCTCCCGAAATCAGCTCACCTGCCTCATTAACAACTTTACCTTTTATTTTGCCGCCGGCCGTGAGTTCAATTACCACCGGCTCGATTTTTTCGGTATTAACCTCTTCGCTTAATCCGGGCGCAAATCCTTCGGCTATTACCTGCACTTGATAGACACCATGCCGAGGCGCTTCTATGTTGAACTTACCATCGGAAGTAAGAAACTCACGCCACATTCGGTTCTGCCAATAGCGGCTTTCCTGTAATTTAATACGTGCTTTGAATTGTTTGACCGGCTCATCCGTACCCGCATTCAAAACAATCCCCACTAATTCTGGCTTGATTTGATATGACAGTTCAACCTCAATGTCATTACTGGGTGCCTTAGCATTCTCAATGGTTTTATTTTCTATATTACTGCCCGAAAAAGTGAGCGTGTAAGTTCCCGGCTCTAACTTATCTATTGTAAATGTGCTGAGGTCGTTATCATATCTGTTAAAGTAAGTACTGTGATGGCCGTTTGTTCGAGAGTAAGCGGAGATATGAATACCATCAAGCCTTTCCTCGCTTGTGCATGTGTAAGTGATTGTTCCACTGATAGCAACCAATGACTCCGGCGATTTTTGAGGAACTGTTACCATTAACAACTCGTCGTTTTGTAATGGCAGGTTGGTTTGTAATGCCGTCTGTATGCGGTAGCCGCCGCCATCACCCTCTGGAATATGAGCTCCTATGCTGTATCGTCCGGCTTCTATATGAGATAGCGTAAAATATCCATTGGGGTCGATTTCGTAACTTGGGGCACTGTAATTACAATGCCACCAGTCCGGCTTAGCGCTTATTTGCAAGTTACCAGCCGGAATGCCATCTAAGTATTCAGCGTAGCCCTTAACGGCAACGCCTTTTTTCATCACAATCTTGCCAAACTCAACTGTATTTGTGTCGTTTAGCTTAACCAAAAGCCCTGCTGGCGCATAATCAATGTGTCCATTTTGTTTTGCTGTAATCAGGTATTCGATTTCAGCCGGCTCGATTCCGCCGAGCGTTGTTACGCCGTTTTTATCAGTTCTTTGCGACTGGCCGATTTGGCTTCCATATTCTTCGGTCATCGAACTTACAACAACGGTTACGTTTTTGATGGGCTCATTTGCCTCATTTACGACTTCAATATCTATCATACAAGCCGGTTCCAGCTCAAAATGTTTAACCAGCTTAGAGTCACCATAAAGCGAAACTATAGGCAGTTTTTGGTAATTTGTAATTCCCACACATTCCTTTGATTTAATCTCAATTCTATATTTGCCTTCTCTAATTTTGTCGAAATGATAAGTTCCGTTGGCATCTGTTTTGGTTCGTTCGTAGCCGGGTCCCTGCAGGGAAATCTCTACATCACTAATCGGCTCGCCTGTTTTGGCATTTGTAACAATCCCACCAAGGATACCTATCGCGGTAAATTCCGACTTTTGCAATTTGATTTGTTCTTTTGTGCTGATAGTAGGAGCTGCCTTCTGGTTTTCAATTCGGCTTTTAATTTCTGCTATCGCTTTTGCGAACGGATTACTTGCTTCATTTCCCTGCCAGTTCTTGCTTAACTCTTCCAGAGCGACAAGGGCTTTTATATCGCCAATTTTCGCAATGAAATTTGCCGCTGCTATCTTGCTCTCGTATTGTCCCTTACTGAGCATCGCTGTTAGGCCCTCAACATCAACAGAGTCGAACATTTGCTCAATTGTTTTTAGCTCAGCCTCAAGTTTTTCCGCAGCCGACTCTGGTTCAAAATCCAGATTCGATTTGGTATTTTTTGCTGTTTCAATAGAGTTTTTTATATTGGGCATATCCTGCTGCTGTTTAGCGATTTTCTCATATCCTTCTTTATCCGGGCTGGTAAAGACTCCAACTGCGATTAGGACAACAATAATAATCATTGCGGC
>JAGLNB010000319.1 GCA_023139715.1 Planctomycetota bacterium
GGGAGCCGGATGAATTAACATATCCAACTAAGGCCAAGCCAAGCAAACAACAGCTTGAAGATTTGAGAATTGCCTGGCTCGCATCCAAACATACGAAGAGTAATACAATAGTTCTCGTCAAAGATAGAAGAGTTCTTGGGGTTGGAGCTGGACAAATGAATCGCATTGAATCCGGCTTGATTGCATTTAAAAATGCTGGCGATGAATCAAAAGGGGCAGCAATGGCTTCGGATGCGTTTTTCCCGTTCCCTGATAATGTTGAAAATGCTGCGAAAGCGGGCGTAGCTTGCATAGCTCAGCCGGGCGGTTCGGTAAAGGATGATGAAGTAATTGCAGCTGCTGATAAATTCGGTATTGCGATGGTCTTTACCGGCAAACGGCACTTCAAGCATTAAATAAGAATTTTGCTGTTAAAAGGTATTCTATTAAGTAGTATTTAATAAGTAGTGCTGCAGGCCGGACATAATCATATGTACGCCGATAGCTGCGATGAACATGCACATTACTTTTGAAAATACCATACAAAATAGTTTTCCCAGAATTTTCTCAAGCGGCTCAATAAATTTCATTATCAGCCATAGTATGGAAAAAACCACGAGGATTGCCAAAGTCGCCGGCAATGGTCCGGATTTTTCAAATGTGGTCAAACTGGTTATCATTGCTCCTGGCCCAGCCAAAAGCGGGCAAGCCAAAGGCACGCAGCCGATTTCGTGAGGACTGAGATTTTTATTGACAGAAATTGAACGGCGCAATGTGCCGAAAATAAGATGGTCGATGGCAATAATAAGCAGCAGTATTCCGCCGGCCACCTGCAAATCATAAATCTGAATGTGGAAAATTTTGGTCAGAATCTGTCTGCCGGCAAAAACAAAAATTATCAGAATACACATTCCGACAATCACAGCTGTATTGAAGGCCTTGCGGCTCTGACCCTTTGGAAAGTTATCCGCAACATTTAGGAAAATCGGAATATTTCCAATTGGGTCAACTATAGCAAAGAGAGCCAATATAGCTTCGAGATAAACCATATATACCTCGTCCGTTTTAAATTAACGATTCTGTTTCTGCTTTTATAAACCAGCTGCTTTACGCAATTTTGCAGCCATATCTGTTTTTTCCCAGGTGAAAGTTTCTTCTTTTCGTCCGAAATGGCCGCCGTAAGATGTTTTGGCATAAATTGGCCGAGCCAGTTTTAGATGCGCAATCATTTTTTTAGGGGTCATTAGGAAAAATTTTCTTACGAGTTCGCTTATTTTTTTCTCACTGATTTTTGCTGTTTTTTCGGTATCTACCAAAACCGATATTGGCTCAGCTACCCCGATGGCATATGATAATTGTATTTCACAAGTATCGGCTAATCCGGCTGCGACGATGTTTTTGGAAATATAGCGAGCCATATAGCTGGCGGTTCTATCGACTTTTGTCGGGTCTTTTCCGCTGAAAGCTCCTCCGCCATGACTACCTCTGCCACCGTAGGTGTCAACGATGATTTTTCGTCCTGTCAGGCCGCAATCGCCTTTTGGGCCGCCGGTTACAAATCGCCCGGTAGGATTGATATGTAATACGGTTTTTTTGTCAACCAGTGATTTTGGCAAAACTGGATTGATAACTTTTTCGATAATTTGTTTTCTCAAAGTTTTGTATGGCACGGAAGGTGAATGTTGCGTTGATATTACAACAGCATCAATGCGTTTTGGCTTGTTGTTTTCATATTCAACTGT
>JAGLNB010000032.1 GCA_023139715.1 Planctomycetota bacterium
TGCTCTGCAAAACCAGCAATAATCGAAGCGAGCTTTCATCGCTTGCTGCAACTGGCGGAGTAACCTACGAAGAGGAAGCCAGAAAAAAGGTGTGGGGTACTGGAAAAGCCATCCAGTTTGCAGGCAGCGGACTACTATACGAAGCTGATAAATCTATGATTAAGGCCTGGGCGGATGAATCCAAAAGGTGTCTGCTAAATGGAGCTGTTGTGGACGGAATAGAATACAATCTGAAAAGTGGCCGTGTAAAAACCAAGCTCGTCTCGCCTGGTATTTTGCAAGTGGAATAGTTACGACAAGTCAGGAACAAATTTTTCGTAAATCCTCAATGCCCAGCTCGCTTAGATTTGCTATGATTTTTTCGGCAGGTTTTAATTGCTCTGCATCGTATGAATTAGTTATTGCAACAGGGTGCATTTTGGCCGCTTTTATGGCTTCAAGTCCCCAGTGCGAATCTTCTATTCCAATACATTGATTCGGCTTAATTGAAGTTTGCTTTTTTGCGTTCAGTTTTTCAAGAGCAAGCAAATAGCCATGAGGATTTGGTTTGCCTTTTTTGACTTGCTCAGCTGAAACGACCGCCTCAAAAAAGTGCCGCAGTTTTGCACTTTCCAAAACCATTTCAATTTCAACGAGCAAAGCTCCTGAACATATGGCCATTGAAATTTTATTTTCGAAGAGCATTTGCAAAAAATCCCGCACACCTTCAATTACTCTTCCATCGGTTTTTGCCAGCTCTTCAAAGATATGATTTTTCTGCTCTATAAGTTTTTCAATTGGCGAAGCAGTTGAACCTAACTTTTCAGCCATTAGGTCAAAAACATCTCTGTCAGTTAATCCAAGATAGTTTTTGTAGTAATCATTTTTTGTTATCTCTATTCCGTAAGATGCCAAAACCTGATTGAACGTGCGAAAATGCAGAATCTCAGAATCGGTTATTACGCCATCAAAATCAAATATAACTGCTTCAAGCATAAGCTCGTATCTCTTAATCTTATCGTCTATTCGACTGGAACCGGCCCGAGCAAAGATTCGTAGCTGGTGAAAGTTGATTTGTCGCCTGTGCAAATTGATTCGGCGAGAGCTGCGATTTTGGAAGCGTTTTTGGTAACAAATCTTGTAGCTACAGTTGTTTTTCTCTCTTTCATAGCTACCGTTTTTTCATCATCAACGGCGACCTGCATTTCGACTTTTGTGCTAGCCTGGCCGCACAACAAATAGCCGACAATTAAATCTATAGCAATATCAACCAAAGCTCTGCCGTATAAATCCATATATTCGTTTCCGTTTTCCTTTACAAAAACAATGGATTTTTCGAGAAGAGCAGTTCCCTGAGCAAGTTTTTCAAGTAAATCTTTCAAGCCCGATTCATAATCTTGTTCGGCAAGCCCATTGATGAATTTTGCAGCTGTCCCACTGCACACGCCGCGAACGGCAGCAACTACCTGTAGTTGGCTGGTTCCTTCGTAAATTGTTGTAATTCTTGCATCTCTTGAGTGGCGTTCGCTGGCGTAGTCCCGCATATAGCCGCTTCCGCCGAGAACCTGAATTGAATCATAAGCAACTTTGTTGCACATTTCCGAGCAATGGTATTTGCTCATAGGTGTCAGCATTGCCGCATATCTTTTATATTTCCGGAATTCATTTTTGATGTCTTTTTTTTCTGCTTTATCAACTGAATCCGATTCAAGTAATCTGTTGTATCCGATTTCCATATCGACTACTCGCGTAGTTTCATATAAAAGGGCTCGGCCTGCTTCAATATCAATTTTCATATCGATTAGCATATCACGCACAGCCGGCAATTTTTCGATAGCTACGCCAAACTGAACTCTGCTTGCTGCATAATCACGGGCAATGCGAAAAGCTGCTTCGGCAATACCCATCGATTGAGCCGCAATACCGACTCTTGCGCCATTCATCAAACTCATAACATAAGTTACCAAGCCGCGCTGGCGTTCGCCGATTAATTCGCATGGCGTATCGTCGAAAAATATTTCGCAGGTGGGTGAGCCGTGAATGCCAAGTTTGTCTTCCAATCTCCGAATGTGAACAGTTGGGCCTCTGTCGCAAACAAATAAACTAAGACCAAGTCCGCCGGCTCGGTCAGGTTCACTTCGAGCCAATACCAGCAAAACTTCACCACAGCCATTGGTGATAAATCTCTTTACGCCGCGTAAAAACCAGTTTCCGCTATCATCCTGGAAGCTACGCAGTTTGACCGATTGTAAATCTGAACCCGCATCGGGCTCAGTTAAGACCATAGCACCCGTCACTTTGCCAGCTGAAAAATCGTGCAAGTATTTCTGTTTGATTTCCTCGCTCGCAAAAGCATTGATTGTTTCAGCTATGCCCTGCAAACCAAATATATTCATTAATGAGGCATCAGCTCTCGATACAATCTCAACAGCCATTGTATATACAAGGCCTGGAAAGTTGAGCCCGCCGAATCTATGCGGCATGGTAAAGCCCATTACGTCAGCTTTTGCGAGTTTTTCGAGTGCTTCGGAAATGCCTTTTGCATAACTTACCGAGCCATCCTCATTGAGCGTATTTCCCTCACGGTCAACGCCTTCGGCTCGTGGAGCAATAAAGTCTCCGCTAAGCTGGCCAACAGATTCAAGCACAAGATAATAATTTTGCATTGCTTCGTCAGCGTTGGCTGGCGCGCAATCGAATTTATCTGCAAAACTAAAATTATTTTCAACCATTTCCGCCAGTCTACGCGTATCTATATGCTCTAACAGAAATTGTATATCATCATTATCTTTGTAGAAATTAGCCATAACTGTTCCTTAATTTGCCGCTAACTTTTTTCTTTGATTGTTTTTATCATTTTTGGAACCACAACGTTCAAATCACCGACCACTCTATAGTGTGCAACCTGAAAAATGGGAGCTTCGGGGTCGTTATTTACAGCAATTATTTTCTGGCTGCTGCTCATTCCCGCCTGATGCTGAATTGCGCCACTGATTCCAATAGCTATGTACAAACTTGGCCGAACAGTTGTTCCTGTTTGTCCGACCTGATGGTCGCTATCAATAAATCCTAAATCCACAGCAGCTCTCGTGGCCGCCGGCGCTGCGCCGAGACAATTAGCCAAATCCCAGATGAGTTTGAAATTTTCTTTACTGCCAACTCCGGCTCCGCCTGCTACGATTATTCTCGCTGCTTTTAGATTGACTTTTTTCTGGCGTTTGTGCTCCTCAAGTATTTCCAGAGCCAAATCCTGATGCGATAGTTCGACGGCTTCCGTAACAATTTCACCTTTGCGATTAACATCGGGTTCGGCTGGCAGCATTACGCCTTCACGAACCGTAGCCATTTGCGGCCAGCGGTCATAATTTATAATTGTAGCTATAATGTTTCCACCAAAGGCCGGCCTTACCTGAAAGAGTAAGTCTTTGTATTCCTGACCAGCCGGAGTTTTATGGTCTCCAATTTGCAAATCGGTGCAGTCAGCTGTAAGGCCGGCTTTCGCCGCACTTGCAACTCGCGGAGCCAAATCTCTTCCGGCAGCAGTTGCTCCGTAAAGTGCTATTTGCGGTTTGTGTTTATGAATTAAATCATAAATTACTTTTGCATAACTATTTGTCTGGTAATGCTCAAGCAGGGGATGTTCGGCAAGATAAACCTTGTCAGCTCCATAATAAATCAGCGTCTTTGCCAACCCTTTGACTTTATCACCAAGCAGCATAACTGCTAATTTTACGCCGAGTTTGTCGGCCAGTTGGCGAGCTTTGCCCAGCAGTTCAATTGGTGTATCTTCCAGTTTGCCGTTATTCTGCTCTGCAAAAACCCAGACTTCACCTTTTTTGTTAACATCAATCATAAAAGTTTAAACCTTAAAGCTAAAAGCTAAAAATTATAGTGTAGAACTTAAAACCAAAATATGTTTCGAGTTTTCCGTTATTGTTTTACATTTTTAATTTTAAGTTTTCTATTTCTTACGATATCGTTTTATCCTTAATCAATTCGTGTACCATTTCTGCGATTCCTTCGCTGCTTGGTTCGACTTCTTTGCTTTCCTTAGCTGCCAGAACAACGCTCATTATGCGGTGAACTTTAGTCGGTGAGCCGTTTCTGCCGCACCAATTCAAATCAGCTTCAAGATAATCCAAGTCCCATTGCTTAATTAGTAAGCCCTTTTTTTCACACTCACTGCGTTTGTATTCGATAAGTTCTTTCAACTCTTCGGGACTTGTTCCTTCATTTTCAATTTTTAATTTCTGCTCAAGCTCGATTGGCGTATAAGCTTTTTTATACTTCATCATTTTTTTTGCAGCGTTGACTCTCGGCTCATTTGCCTCGTCCGTAACGGTCAGCAGGACTGGCAAAGTTGTTTTTACTTTTTGCCATCCAGCTCCGATGTTACGTTTTACTGTTATGGTTTTCTTTTTAAGCTCTATGAGTTCTTCAACATAGGTGATTTGCGGAATTGAAAGTTTTTCTGCCAATTGCGGCCCAACCTG
>JAGLNB010000320.1 GCA_023139715.1 Planctomycetota bacterium
CCTGATTTATTTTTAACTGTTTGCCGGGCTTGGGTTCTTTAATTGAGTTTTTCGGAGAAACGGATTTATTCCTGCCGACGTTCGCCTCCTGGCAGCCGGCCAGCAAAAACAATACTATAATGATATGTAAACGCCATAAACTCATTTGAATCACCTTAAAAATGGGTACTCATCAATCCGGTTATCATAAAACAAAACAACTAATAATGCAAAAATCAAAAATTAAAAGTTACCATAAAAATGTAAAATCAAAAAATATCCCGAAGGGATTCCATAGTTTTGATTCCTTCGACAAGCTCAGGACAGGTTTTAAACTTTGATTTTTAAATTTTCTTACGGCCTTGGATGAAATTTTCTGTGAACACTTCGCAATCTTTCCTGGTCAACGTGCGTATAAATCTGGGTAGTGGCAATGTCCACGTGGCCGAGCATCTCCTGAACGCTTCGCAAATCAGCTCCGCCGGCCAGTAAATGCGTTGCAAAACAATGGCGAAGTGTGTGAACCGTCAATTTTCCCGGCATACCTGCCCTTAGTGCGTATTTTTTTATTAACCGCCAGATTTCTATACGACTCATCGCTCGGCCGGTTCGCGAGAGCAGTAGAAAATCGCCGCTTTTATTATTTGGCTTATTTAATTTCGGCCTCAAATCCCTTAAATATTCAACTGTTGCTGCGATTGCGGTTTTGCCGACAGGAATGATTCTTTCTTTGTTGCCTTTGCCGAGACAGCGAAGGTAGCCAACGTCGAAATTCAAATCGGAAATTTTCAGGCCGGCCAGTTCGCTCGCCCGAACACCGGTTGCGTAAAGCAATTCAAGTATAGCTCTGTCTCGCAGGTAAAACGGCTCTTCGGGCAAAGGTGCTTCCAGTAAATTTACAACTTGTTTTTTACTGCAAACGACAGGCAATCTTTGCCATAGTTTTGGTGCATCGAGTAATGACGCAAAATCATCTTCTATGCGGCCGGTCAGCACGCCAAATCGAAGCAGCATTCTTATTGCGATAAGGCCTCGCTTGACCGAGCTTTCAGCTTTGCCACTTTTGGTCATAAGCTGAACATAGTTTTGAATGGCAGCCGGATTGAGCTCGCCGAGCGATTTGATTTTTTCATCCTGACAGTATTTTATAAAATATTTCAAATCACATCTGTAAGCCGAAATAGTATTGGCAGCGAGGCCGGCTTCAACCGTGAGATATTTAAGAAAATCTTCAACATCTTTTGCCAGCGGTGAGCCTGTCGAATCCGCCAGAGCAAAGCTGCTGGATTGTTCACAAGCGTCATTGTGTTTAACTAAGGGCATATAAGCACAATATCGGCGTAGCGGCGGCAGCAGCTTTAATCGCCAAATTGCCAAAAGAATGCAAAATTGGCACTTGAGTTTGATTTAAGTCAAAGCTATAATCGGCGACAGTTTCTACAAGCAGAAAAAAAGCAGAGGCCAAAATGAATAAAGTCAAATCATTAACAAAACTATTACTACTTTTGGTTTTTGTTGCCATTATTGCCGGTTGTGGCAGTTCGCAAAAGTATGATTCTAATAGTAAAGCCATTTCCCAAATCTGCGTAACAAATACCAGCAATGAACAGTTAACGCAGGCAGCTGAAACGGTTCTTGGCAAAATGGAGTTTTCAATCGCCAAATCCGACAGTCAGCGAGGATTCATTCTGACAAAGCCGCTTGCCGCTGCAAAATTTTTCGAGTTCTGGCGAAAAGATAACATTGGCCGAGCAAATAAGGCGCTTGCCAATTTGCACAGCATCCGCAGAATCGTCCAAATTGATACAATCAAACAGAACGAGCAGCTTTGTGTAAATTGCAATGTAGAGCTTCAGAGGTTGAGCTTGCCCGAGCAGCA
>JAGLNB010000321.1 GCA_023139715.1 Planctomycetota bacterium
TATTCTTTCAGATACAGATCATCTTGCTAAAATAGTTTTTCCTGCAAATTCTTATCCTGAGAGATATAGACAATGGGCGTGGAAAAGTTTTACCAGGGGTATTAACGCAATTCTTATGGATGATATGCAATCTCCCGCAGTGGACAATGCAGTACATCCGCTATATGATGAAGTGCTTGCGTTATCTCCTGCTAGAAAATATCTTGGCGATATATTGCGTTATGCCGAACGGGTTGATCTCGCCCTTATGACACCGCAAGGTTCGTTATCATCCACAAAATATTGTTTAGCAAATCCAGGCTCGCAATACATTATTTATCAACCAGATAGTGGTCAGTTTAGTGTTAATTTATTTGCGGGAACATATAATTACGAATGGTTTAATCCAACGACAGGAGCAGTTAAAGGAAGTGGGACAATAAATGCGCCTAATGGAAACAAAAATTTTATTCCGCCATTTAATGGAGATGCGGTTTTATATCTTTCTGTTTCGGGCACTGCTGTGATACCTAAATTAATCCCCAGGGATTATTGGTCTGTTATTTATGTGACTAGCGAGGAAACTGATATTAGAGAGAAAAAAAGCGCTGAAAAAGTTTTTGATGGCGTTATAGAGACCCGCTGGGCGGCTAGGTGGCCTCCAAATAGAACAGTTCCTCCTCATCCGCAAGAAATTGTAATAGACATCGGGGAATCATACAAGATTAGCGGGTTTCGCTATTTGCCGCGACAAGATTTTCATGATGGTGCATGGCAACCAAGCGGAACGATCGCTGATTATAAATTTTATGTCAGCAATAACAAAGATAACTGGGGCGCTCCTGTTGCCAGTGGAACTTTTTCTAAAAGTGGAGAAGAAAAACAAATTTTATTTCCAGAAAAAGAAGGACGGTATTTTCGTTTAATAGCTTTATCTGAAGTTAATGGCAACGATGGAACAGTTGTTTCCGAGCTAAATCTTATTGGCACTGACGCGGACGGATGTTTAACTTATGAAATTTGCAATGGCAG
>JAGLNB010000322.1 GCA_023139715.1 Planctomycetota bacterium
AGCATGGGACTACCTGAAGATGACGATTATAGTTATACGTTTAATTCACTATTTCAAATGACACCTAAAGAAAAATCAGAGGTTGATTTTAACAACGCTCAACGTGATCAAATTTACTTAACTAATGATGTTGTTACAGAATTAATCGTTGCTAAAGAGCTGAAGCAAACAGGCACATATACTAATATTAATGATGAATTCATTGCTGAAATGGAAGAACTAGAGGATTTAGATGATGACTTTGATACCGATCCCGACGTCGATCCGTTTGAAAAGGTCGAAGAAAAAGACGAAAAAAGCGAGGCCGGTAAAGACCCCGAAAAACCCAGAAGTTCGCTACAGAAAGCATTTAGAAAGCTTAGTAAAACGACTTAAGGGTGATGTTAATGCAAATATTATTCCTATCCTTAGACAGTTTGAATCAGAATATGTTAATGATGGTTACGCTAGAACATTAGAAGAAGCATTTGACAATTTAAGAAAGTCATATATAGGTATTAATGTACAGGCTAAAACGGTTGCGAATGCTTTTACCAGTAGTGCTGATAATGCTAATAAGCAACGATTTTATTCAGCCATCGAAGGTGCGTTAGGAGTTGATTTATCAACAGTCGTACAAAACGAAGGGTTAGAAGATATTCTAATAGCTACTACAAGAGAAAACGTAGGGCTAATAAAATCGATACCTGATGAGTATTTCAAGAAAATAGAATCGCTTGTTTTCTCTAGTACGGTACAAGGTAACACCGCCGGATCAATGATTAAACAGATCCAGCATATAGGAAAAGTAACAAGTAAACGCGCTAAGTTAATCGCTAGGGATCAATCCTCTAAATTGAATTCAGCATTAAGTCAGCAGCGACAACAGAATTTAGGTGTAGAAGAATATGTTTGGAGAACTGCTAAAGATGATAGGGTTCGAGAAACGCATCGCTCTAAGAATGGTAAAACGTTCAGATGGGATGACCCACCTAAAGACACTGGTCATCCGGGCCAGGATATACAATGCCGATGTGTGGCTCAACCTATCATAAAACTTTAATTACCAGGAGCAACAAAAATGAACTTGAAAACACATACCGCGTACCAGGAAATTCAAATAGCATCTAATCACGATTTTTCAGTAAAGCTTTATTCTGGAAAAGGTGAGTGCTTATTTGAACGAACAGGTAAAG
>JAGLNB010000323.1 GCA_023139715.1 Planctomycetota bacterium
GCCAATAGCAGCCGCAAAACCGCCGCACCCAAGCCGCTGCTCTTGCCTGAAATCAATCCTCTGAAATTATTCTGATTCAATCGAAAAACCCTTTGCAAAACATCGCTTCTATCAAATTTTACGCAAATTGTCATCAACTATAACAGGCAATACAGCTGAAGGATTGTTGAATCTGAAATTCCAGCAGGCAGTATAGGATTTAGAAATTGCTATTTCAAGGGAGTAAAGAATCTTTTTAATCGCGGTTGGTATTTGTCGGTAATATCAAATGATACAATTACGCCTTTTGCTTTTCCGACTATTGTTTTTCTGTCTACAAATCCGAAGTACCTTGAATCTTTGCTGTTATCTCGGTTGTCACCCATTACGAAGTATTTGCCTTTGGGTACGGTAATCTGCCCGAAATTTCGCATTGCCGAAATTAAAGGAATACTCATTACCGGATGAATATAGCCATCAAGGTTTTCTGCTGCCAATATAGAGCTTTTCTTCAGATTGGCAGAGAGATATTCTGTGTATTTTGAATCAATTTCTGTGTAGATGGCTGGCCGATTATTTAAGAAGAGTGTGTTTTTCTTCATTTCGATTTTATCCCCCGGCACAGCTACAATTCTTTTTACTAATCTGGTTTTGTCCTCAGGGGAAAAGCATATCACAATATCGCCTTTTTGCGGGTTCGACCATTTTGCCAGACGATGATATGTGAATGGAATCCTGAGGTCGTATGCCATTTTATTTACATAGAGCATATCGCCTTCCAATATAGTGGGATTCATTGAGCCGCTTGGCACCCAGTTCCAGTCTGCCAAGCTTGATTTTACAGGAATTATTACGAAGACTATGAAAAAAACGGTTAATCGCCATTCTTTCCATATCCCAAGAATGAACTTTTTAATTTTCTCGTTTTTCATTTTCTTTCCTGACAAGCTCTTGAATTTGGATAGGGACTTTCATTCCTAATACGCTTATACGCTGGTGATTGGTCAATAGTTCGTTTATTTGTCATTTTATGAATTATTAACTTTTCATTTTTGCGATAATTGCGTC
>JAGLNB010000324.1 GCA_023139715.1 Planctomycetota bacterium
TTTTCATTTTCAACTGTTATTTGCTTTGCAGCAGTATCCACCTTAACTGAAATAGGCAGTTCGCATTCAATCTGCAGATTCCCTTTTGGCCCGGCAACTTTAACAGTTTTACCACTAACCTCGACCTTAACTCCATCAGGAATATCTATTGCTTTTTTACCAATACGACTCATTAGCTCACCATACAAAGTATTTCGCCGCCAACTTTAAGTTCACGGCAGACCTTATCACTTATCACGCCCTTACTTGTCGAAACGATGGCTACTCCGTAACCGGCCAGAACATGCGGCAATTCGTCGACTGGAGAATATATTCTTCTACTGGGCTTACTCACTCTTGCTATTTCAGTAATAACCGCTCGTCCATCAGGAGCATATTTTAGTTCAATTTTGATTATGCCCTGCTTATTGTCATCAATTCTATCGAAATCAGCAATGTAGCCCTCTTTTTTCAAGACAGCTGCAATACCTTCACAAACATTCGACGCTTTGACTTCGACACTCGGCCTGCTGATTCTGACAGCATTGCGAATTCTTGTTAACATATCTGCTATTGGGTCACTCAAACTCATAGTTTTTATTCCTCTTTGCCTGTTTTTATGGCATATTTTCAATCGCCATCACAGGCCGCCAAATCGGTTTTACCAACTGGCCTTTTTAACTCCTGGTATTTTGCCTTCGCTGGCCAACTTTCTAAAACAGATACGGCAGATTTTAAATTTACGATAAACAGCCCTTGCTCTTCCGCAAAGCTGGCAACGCCTATACTGTCTTACTCGAAATTTTTGTTTCTGCTCTGCTTTATATTCCAGTGCTTTAGTTGACATTCATACACTCCAAAACTTATAGATACATATAATTTTTATGCACCCGTTTCTTTACTTTTAATTTCTTTGAAAGGCATCCCAAACAGAGCCAGCATTTTTCTCGCTTCGTCATTGGTTTTTGCCGACGTTACAAAAGCCACATTCATACCCTGCTGAAAATCAACTTTTGCCGGATTGATTTCCGGAAAAACGCTCTGCTCAGTCAGGCCCATAGAATAATTTCCACGGCCGTCAAATCCTTTTGGATTAAGGCCTCTGAAGTCTCTAACTCTCGGAATTGTAAGATTGATGAG
>JAGLNB010000325.1 GCA_023139715.1 Planctomycetota bacterium
AAGTTGTTCCAGTTGTTCTTTTGTGATTTTATATTCCCGGTCGTATCTTGCGCCGATATAAGCATAATCCAACAATTCAAACAGTTCCTTTTGGCTCTTATCTTCTCTTGGAATAATACCTTCTAACTCCGGGCAGTAGTCAGCGGCTAAATCGCCTAATATATCGAGATGATGCTCCTGCGGACATTCACCGCCAAAAATTAAAAGGACAGTTTTATATGAAAATTCGACAGCTTGATGAAGCTGAAATGCTGCGTTTTTGTATTCACCATCATCAAACATATGTTTATAAGCAATATAAAAAACTTTTGCACTTTTGAAAACTTCATCGAGAGTATCCTGGGCAATTTGTTTTTCCTCGACAGGGTCAAGTTCTTTCTTTTTGCGAAGTTTGAACCTGCCGCTGTCATATAACTCGATGCCGTCGGCGCAGATTTCGGTGAAGAAGTACTGGCCCTGACTGAGTTTGTAATTAACGAAGCCGATGTCGCGGGCGATTATGCGAACGTGCGTGCTAAGATTCTGTTTGGCTAATTCTGCCTTGACCTGAGCCCAAAGATTGACATTGCGAGCGGTATACTCATGGGCTACGAGAACGAGGATATCATAATCGCTTTTTTTATGGATGGTCAGCCGACCTCTGCCCTGCTCATGCGGGCCGTCTTTCCAGTCGCCGCGAGCATAGCTGCCAAAAAGAATTACCATTTCTGTTTCGTCGGCGGCTGCGCGGATTGTCTCGGCGATTAATTTTACCTCATACTGTTTTAGTTGCGGCAGATGTGCGAGTGATTTCTTCATTAATGGCATTATCCCCGATTATTTGCAGTCCGCCAAGAAAAAAGCAATAATAAATTGGCAGATCATAGAAACAAGACACCTTAATTTGTCTCCTTATTTTATCATCCAGCCTCCAAAACCATATGTCTGTCATTGCGAGCGAAGCGAAGCAATCTATTGCTATCGGATAATTAAGATTGCCGCAGTCGCTTTGCTCCTTCGCAATGACATCTCAAGAAAACAATTTCATTTTCTCCCTACAGACTTTTTCTGCCTACAAACGATATTTTTGCGATTGGCTGAAACGCTGTTTCTCGTAGCGAATCCCTCCGGCAATGCCATCAAGAAGTAATTTTACAAAGCAATCAAGTTCAGTGTCTTTTTCATAGTCGGCTCTCGCTATAAAATCAACCCGCCCTGCTTGAAGCAATTCGCAACAGGTCTTCTGGCCGCGTGATTCGTCCGGCTGATAAACAGCAATAGCGTGGCCACCGTTTTTTCGTATCACCGTCATACACGGAACATCAGTCAAACCGTCGCCAATATACAAAATATTCTGAAATGGTATGGGACGAGCCGCATGCGGCATATGCAGATTGATACTCTCGCTCAAGTTTTCCTTGCCCTTGTTAATCCTGAAAATGAACTGCGTTTTCAGTGTGTCATTTACTATTACATTTGGAAAAGTAGCAGCGCCGTATTCATCGTAATAATACTGCGAAGCAAAAACCTTATAAAAATATTTGGCTATTACAGTTCCGGCTATTATCTCTTTTAAGCCGGCTGAAATTATGTAATGGCGAAGTTCTATATCGCTGCCAAAATTCTGACGAACATAATTATTTATCCTGTCAAAATAAGTTTCAACTCCGGGGAAATAATTTATTCTGCCCGCCAGCTCCTTTAGTTTTTCAGCGGTAACCGGAAATTGTCCGGCTTTTGATTTTTCCAGCATCAAACGCATATAAGCCACAATCGTTTCGCCGTTTGTGCGTGCCGCCTCAGCATTAACCTCTTCCCAGAATTTATTGCCGTCCTTTA
>JAGLNB010000326.1 GCA_023139715.1 Planctomycetota bacterium
AGATAGTCGCGGAACTTCATTATATGATTGGCGATAGCAATTCAGGCGCTATTACTGGTTTAACAGATTTTACAACTACCTTAGGAGCTCATCAATCAAATGGATTTTTTAATTTTACAGTTCCGCAAGCCGCTATGGATCACGCAGATACAGACACTTATGGTTTATTTTATTATCTAAAAGTTGTTACAGATGGCGGGACTGGTTTTATGTCCGCAAGTCCAAGCGCTGATACAGGGACTTATGATACGGTGGCTTTGCAAGAAGCGGCGGTCGCGATTAACCCTTTTATTATTAGTGTTGATGCTGCGGGAGATACCTTCGCGATTTCAGGAACAATAACAGATGATACTCCAGTAGCGATTGAAAGCGTTTCAGTATTTATAGAAGGAACAGGTTATAGCGCGACCACAAATGGAAGCGGTTTTTATACTATTTCAGTTCCAAACGGCATCTATAATATTACAATGGCAAAAACAGGATATTATGAAGAAATGATAAACGATATATTTGTTAATGGCGCGGCGGTAACAGGAGTTGATAGAACGATGTATCTTGGAACTGGCGGGGGAATGACCGGGGATAGCGAGAAACCGATGGTGATGTGGACTGGTCCGATGGATGGAATGATGGGCGTTCCATCAGGAATGGATGATTTCAAAGTGTTTGTCGGATTTTCTAAAGATTTAGACACTTCAACTTTTAATCCCACGAGTGTTATTTTAACCAGCAATCCCTCAGGAGACGCAATGGCTGGATATAGCGCTCAATACAATCCAACCAGAACTGAGTATATGCCTCCCGAAAGTATGGATCCATATTTAGGAGTGATTAGTTTGCCAAACGGCGGGGGAGGATTTGCGGAAAATACAACTTACTATTTAATAATGAACGGCACTATCCGCGATACTGCTGGAAACGCGTTGCAAGGCAATCGTCCTGACGGCGGACATATGATTTCATTTACCGCTGGCGGAACTTTTACGGAGCAAGATATGATGGGCGATGATTTTGGAACAGGCGCGATGATGCCTCCGTTTGTGGTTGGCACAAATCCGTATGACGGCGCGATGGGTGTTATGACAAACGCAAAAATAAATATCAATTTTTCTGATACAATGGATTCAACAACTGTTACTTCCACAAATATAAAATTATACAAAATTACTTACGCTAATTACGCAGAGACAAAAACGGCGGTAGCTTTATCGTCAGTATCTCTTGACACTGTT
>JAGLNB010000327.1 GCA_023139715.1 Planctomycetota bacterium
CAGGTCTCCGTCCAGTGCCGGCTGGCCGTGCCACCATTGATAGTCTGGTGATTGATGTCCTGCACCAAGGTACACATTTCTTAAGTGCTGCTGCATTTTTTTTAGTATATGCCTGGCAGGCTTGAGTTCAGCATCACTAAATACTGTTGATGACTGATCGATAAGCTTTGTGCCTTCACGCACTTTTTTGCGTGCGATCTCCAGCATGCTTTCGCCATTCGCTAATAATTGTGTGATATATCGAGGTGCATGACAGTCCTGGCAGACACTTTGTATTCTGCTTCCAACTTTATCTGCCTCACTATTCTCCATTAAAGAATCTCGGGTCATACTATTTACGTCATGCTCCCCTTTATGCATATGGCAATAACTACAACCAGGGGCACGGTAGTTTGCCAAAGAAAGAGGTTGTTGCCAGTCATAACTGTTTTTTTCCAGTTGCATAATGACGCCATGTTTTGAAGTAGTATAACTGTGTACCACCGGTGCTTTTTTTCCACCATGGCAATCAATACAAGTTGAATCACGACGTGCATGACTGGCGGCTTGCGGGTGAAGTTTTCCGTGGCAAGCAACACAGTTCGTCACAGGCTTAGTACTGGCATGAATACTTTTTTTCCAGTCTTTTATCAGCTGGGGATTATCTTTTTTATGGCATTGAATACAGTCTTTGTTTTCTATAATACCTGCAGGGGCTGATTTATTCGCGGCATGTACCTGAATATTGACAAGACTCAAAATAAAAATGAAAAAGTATTTTTTAAATAACGCGAGCCTCATTAGTTATGCTCCCGGTTAAAATCAGTATATTCACCCTTAAGCCAGATATTTTTAATGATGTTTTCATCTACTTTAATTTTTCCCAATGCACGCTGTTTTTCTGCTTTGAGTTTTATTTCTTTCAGACTTTTATCCATTTTTTCATGTCCTTTTTTAACAAAGGCCATATCACCATGGGCAGACCCCTTGTAGGCATTCAGGTTACCGAAGTACCACATTTCAAAATAATCACG
>JAGLNB010000033.1 GCA_023139715.1 Planctomycetota bacterium
CAGCTAATTATGTAACTGGTTGCAAGTGTATCACTTGCGGCACATCGCCTGTCTGTAACAAGAATTGCATCATCAGCTCCGCGAAACAGCGATTCGCGAAGAACCTCAGCTGCTGTGGCAAGTCCCATAGTTATAACTGTTACATGGCCACCAAATTCATCTTTTATTTGAAGAGCCAACTCAAGAGCGTTTAAGTCTTCAGGATTAAAAATGGCTGGCAGTGCTGAACGATTTACTGTTCCGTCCTCATTCATTGCCTGGCCTGTAATTCTTTTAGTATCAGGAACTTGTTTGACAAGCACCACACAATTATAAGCCACTTGTGCCTCCTTAATTAATTTGTATTGTTCGTATAAATCCGCCGAAAAACGCAATTTTAGCAGGATTTGGCGTCAAGTCAATCCTAAAAGTGAGTTGATTTAGGGTAGTTGCGTAACCTGAGAAAAAATCGCTAAACTCAGGTCTGAAAAAGGCCGATTTCTATACCGGCCAGGGCGCTCTTTTTATGGCTTGAGATGTATATTTCCTTTGACAATGGCTTTATGTAAATTGATAATTAGTTCCGTAAAGTGTTTATGATGTATTCATAAACAAAAGCTGAAAAAATAGTTTTGACGATTGACAATGAACGATACGAATTACGATACGTTACTTGGTAAGATGGCGGTTGAACACGGCCTTTGTACTGATGCTGAATTGCGCAGATCAACTGAAGAAGTCAAATCCCGTCGCAAAATAAATCCTATGCTGCTTGTCGATCTTATGATTGACCTTGGATACATTACGAATACCCAAGCTGAAAGATTAAAAGCAAATATAAAAACTCAAAAAACGGTTCCGCATCAGATTCCCGGCTATAAAATACTCGGCAAACTCGGCGCGGGAGCTATGGCTATTGTGTATAAGGCACAACAGTTAAGCTTGAATCGAATGGTTGCGATAAAAGTTTTGCCAAAGCGCTTCAGCGAAAATCCTGAATACGTGGAAAGGTTTTATAAGGAAGGCCAGGCAGCCGGCAAACTTAATCACAACAATATAGTACAGGCAATTGATGTTGGTGAAGCAGGTGGCTACCACTATTTTGTAATGGAATATGTCGAAGGCAAAACCATACATGAGGATTTGGCAAAAAATAAAGTTTCCTCTGAAAGCCAGGCCATTGAAATAATTATTCAGGTTGCTCACGCACTTGCACATGCACATGCTTGCGGTCTTATTCACCGTGACGTAAAGCCAAAGAATATAATGATAAATTCAGCCGGCGTAGTCAAGCTTGCTGATATGGGTTTGGCCCGTGAAACAACAGATATTGAAGCAGCGCAAACCGAGGCGGGCAAGGCCTATGGTACGCCGTATTACATTTCCCCTGAACAAATCAGAGGCGAGATTGATATTGACGGCAGAGCTGATATTTACGGCCTCGGTGCCACATTTTACCATATGGTAACCGGCAGAGTGCCGTTTATGGCTGATAATCCGGCAGAAGTTATGAAAAAACATCTAAAGGAGCAGCTGATTCCGCCCGACCATATAAACACTTCGCTCTCAGCTGGAGTCTCTGAAGTTATCGAAGTTATGATGGCTAAGCGCAAGCAGGACCGTTACAACAATGTCCAGGAACTTTTGATAGACTTGGAAGCTGTTCGCAGTGGCCAGTTGCCGCTTCGTGCACATAAACGTTTTGATATTTCAATGCTTGAGCGATTGGAAAGCGGAGAACCGGTTGAAGTGGAAAAAAACGTTTACAAAGAAGATACCATCGCACACTATCGGATTGCGATTTTGATATTGAGTGCAGTTATTGTGGTATCTTTTTTGATTATTGCTTTGATGTTTGTGCTTTAGTGTTGAGTAACAGGAAAACTTTTTATGTCGGGTGAAGTTGCAAATTTTTCTTCTGGAGAATTAGTTCGTGTTCTCAGCCATTATGACATTGGCATAATCCATAAAGTGGCACCTTTGTTGGGCGGAAATAAATCCATACCTAAAATGGTAATCGTTTCCAATCGTGGAAAATTTTTATTAAAACGCAGGCCTGAAGGAAAAGAATCACTTTGCAGAACCGTATTTGCACATGCCGTACAAATACATCTTGCAAAAAATCATTTCCCTGTCACTTTTCTTGCAATCACTTGCGATGAAAACAGCACAATTTTGCGGCTGGACAATCACATTTACGAACTTTTCAGCTTTACTGCAGGCACTCGTTATGACGGCTCCACTGAAGCCACAATTGAAACCGGTCGCCAACTCGCAGTATTTCATCAACTTTTGTCTGATTTTACCTGCAATAACAAACTTCTAAAAAGCAGCTTTCACGATTCAGTTATTACCCGCAAACATTTAAAAGCCATCGGTTCGGATAAAACGACCGACTCAGCCAAACAGATGCAGGATGTTGCCGAATCGCTAATGGCTCTTTACAACAGTTCAAGCATAGAGGTTAATGCTCTTGACTTTGACGGCTGGCACGAACAGGTTGTTCATGGTGATTGGCATCCTGGAAATATGCTCTTTAACGACCACAAACTTGCTGTAGTTCTGGATTTTGATTCGGTTCGAGCTGCACCGGCTATGACGGATTTGGCTAACGGAATGCTGCAATTTTCAATTGTTGGCAATCGTCCTAATCCGATTGACTGGCCTGATTATCTTGACCAGGCACGACTTATGCAATTTTTAAGCGGCTACTGTGAAGTAACATCGCTTGACCAAAATGAATTGGATTCACTTTTGTATCTAATGATTGAAACAATGATAGCTGAAGCAGTACTGCCCGTTGCAACTACCGGTTCCTTTTGCAATCTAAGCGGACTGGAATTTTTGAAAATGATACAGCGAAAAGCAATGTGGATAGAAACAAACCACGACAAATTAACAACTGCTATAAAAGAACAAGACAAATTCAAAATAATCAACCGAAGATAGCTGCCGATTTTAATCCAATGATAATTCTAACCCAAAAGAGCGGCTATCACCTGCATTCTAATTTTCTTCTTCTTTTTCCTTTTTACAAGCAGCGACAATTTGCTGCTGAACATTTGGAGGCACAGGGTCATAATGGCTAAGTGTCATTGAATAGCTGCCTTGTCCGGCAGTAACGCTCTTTAATTGTCCGGTGTATTGCGTAATTTCAGCCAAAGGTACTTGCGCTTTAATTACCATAAAATTACCAGCCAGCATATCCTGGCCAATAACTCTTCCTCGTTTTGCAG
>JAGLNB010000034.1 GCA_023139715.1 Planctomycetota bacterium
TCACAAATCAGCAGCGATTATAAATTAAGGAAACCTCTAAAAATTTCTACTTGTTTAAACCTTTGACAAATTTCATCTCAGCTTCGGTCAGTGATTCTTTCTTGATTTTTTCAGCTGTTTGAATTGCCTCTTTACTGGTTTTGTTTTGAGCTTTGATTAGCCATACAGCTGTTAAAATTGCAACTCTTTCATCGTCTCCGCTGCCGTGAAGAAGTACCGGCAGGTTTAATTTATCAGCCATTATTTCGAGAAATTCGTTGCTGGTTTTTGTGTCTGGGCAAGGATTGTTTTTGTCGATGGGGATTTCGATATATTTTACGCCGTTACTTTTTACAAAGGTTATTTCTTCGTTGTGCCAGTTTTTATCGCGATGCTCTGAATTGGTTCTGACATTTACGATTGTTGCAATATGATATTTGTATAGCAGGCGGGTGTAATCCATTCCACGCGGTTGGCCGCTTGTGTAAAGAGTTCCATCTTCTATAATGCAGAAATTTTTTATGTGAAAATGCCGCACGAGAAGAATTGCTGTTAGTGTTACTGCTAAAATGATTAGCCAACCGAGATATGATTTTTTCTTTTTCATTTTTAATTTGCTTTTTGTTTTTGAGTAAATTTTATCTTCGATATATTTTTCTGACCGAATAGATTTTTTTGTCCGTTGATTCAAAATAAATTCTGCTGAGCATTTCGCCAAGCAGTCCCGTTGAGATAAAAATCAGGCCGACCATTAAAAGTATAGCCGCCAATCCAGCCAGCGGTCCGTGTGCAACGAGAATCGGCACTTTGTAAACGAATTTATCATAGAGAATGTAACTGCTTAGCAGTGCTGCAATTACGAAGCTGCAGAAGGCACCTTTGCCGAAAAAGTGCAGAGGTTTTGTAATATAGCCGAGCAAAAATCTGATTGTAATTAAATCGAAAGCCACCCGAAATGTTCTGGAGATTCCGTAGTTGCTGCTGCCGCTTGGACGGACGATATTTTTGATTGGTATTTCTATGATTTTAGCTCCGCTGCGAGATACAAGTGCGGGAATAAATCTGTGCATTTCGCCGTATAGATTCAGCTCATCGATAATTTCCCTTTTATAGGCCTTGAATGTGGTTCCGAAATCATGAATATCCACGCCGCTTGTTTTTGCTATTAACCAGTTGGCAATTCTTGACGGGATTTTTCTCATTACAAGATTATCGACTCTTACTTTTCGCCAGCCGCTTACGACATCATAACCGTCTTTGATTTTTTCAAGAAAGTTTGGTATTTCTTCCGGGCAGTGCTGCAAATCGCCATCCATTGATACGATTATATTTCCTTTTGCAACGTCAAAGCCAGCAGCGAGTGCCGGTGTTTGGCCGAAATTGCGGCGAAGCTCAACTACCACAACTTTGCTGTCTTTTTCTGCGATGGCTTTTATTATTTCCAGCGTATTGTCTCCGCTGCCGTCTTCTACAAAAATCAATTCATAGTATAAGCCGGTCTCGTTCATTGTTTTTGCCAGCCGCTGATAAAGTTCATCTGCAACAGCCGATTCGTTGTAGAGCGGCACAACAACCGAGCAATCGATTTTTGTCTGATTATTTTTATTATAACTGTCCATAGTTAATCAATTCTATTTTTGCATCCTCAAGAAATTGTTTTGTGCGTTTATCGCAGAGCGAATCGAATTCGCCTTTTCTCTGATTTACAAGCCGTGTTTTGTTTGCATCCAGGCCATCAATATATCCCGGATGAGTCATAACTTCAGCGATGCTGACCGGATTATAGAGAGCGGCTGCTTTGAAAAAATTGACATCTATTTTTCCGGTGTGAGCAACTCCGAGCAGAGCTTTTGTTTTCAAAAGATTTTGATTTAAATTTTGCAAACGGTTTATTCTTGCCATAGCTCGTACCATAGTGGCTCGGATTCTGCCGCCTTCACTCGGCAGCGGCCAGGGGATTGCCGAGAGCTGCTTTGGCTCGTATGTGTTTCGCACTGCACTGATTTTGAAACGTTTTGCCAGCCGACAAACCATCGGAAAAAGTGCAGGGAAACTATGCAAATGTTTATGTGAATCCAGATGAGTTGGCTGCAAACCACTATCAATCACCCATTGAATTTGAGCGGCCAGTTCCGTTTCAATAGCTGAACGGATTTTGTGATTGGCTATTGAAAAAAGAGAAATTTTTCCAGCTGAAAGAGCAAATTCGCCATCATCATTTACAAGGCAGGAAATATCTTCTCTTTTTGAAAGCGGTGTGCCCTCGGTTAGATTAAGATGCACGCCAACGCCAAGAGTTGGCAATTGCTTTGCAATTTCGACAGCTTCTTTCGCAGCCGGCATATTAGCCATAATTGTTGTGCTGGTTAATACGCCGTTACTATGCGCTTCGGCGATGGCTCGATTGACTCCCTCGCAAAGCCCGAAATCATCGGCATTTATTATTAGCTGCTTTTTCATACAGCCGCAAGTTTAAGCGGCTAAGTCGCTCGGGTCAATCATAAATTCAAGACCGCCCCAAAGCCGTAGCCGTCTGTCAAGCTGGCAGGTGGATTTGAGTAAACTGCAATTTTGCCATATTAACTGCAAAGGCGGCTTTGCGGCGTAACTTCTTTTGCAAAAGCTGTTTACATAAAAGATGCAGGTTTTAGTCCGGCTGGCACAACATTTGCACTTTATAATAGATTATGGTTTTGAATGTGCCAAAATCCGAAGAGTTTAACGTCGTTGCCAGCGATGCCAACTGGGCATGGCCGGATGCGGTTCGCAATATATTTCAGCCGAGGGGCGTTAATATGCTCGTAGCTGACAATGCCAATGATTTCGTCAATATTATAAAAAGAAAACGAATTCACACAGCGATTGTGGATATGGATTCGCAGAGAGCAAACGGCTTTGCGACAATAAAAATTATCCGAATGAATTATCCGATTATGCCGTGCATTTTGCTAAGCGAAGCCGGCGGCGAATCGCTGCTCGAAAGGGCACTTGAGCTTGACGTTTTCAGTGTGATAGATAAGCCGGTTAATATGGATATTCTTCAGAACCAGCTCGACAGATTATTTTTGAAAAAATATAACAGCGCTATATTTGGTTAAAGCGCAGGCCGTCTTCGCTCTGGTGGAGCTATGACGTGACAGGCGAATAATGAATAATTTTTGAAAGGAGTAAGAAGAGATGAAAATCAGACCTTTGGCAGACAGAGTGCTCGTTCAGCGGCTTGAAGCTGAAACAAAAACCGCCGGTGGAATAGTCCTGCCAGACAGTGCAAAGGAAAAACCGCAGCAGGGTAAAGTTGTTAGTGTCGGCGATGGCAAACTGCTCGACGATGGCTCACGTCAAAAAGTTCAGGTTAAAAAAGGTGATACAGTTCTGTTCACAAGCTATGCCGGAACCGATGTTAAAATCGATGGCAAAGAATATTTGATTATGGATGAGACCAGCATTATGGCTGTAATCGAAAAATAATTGATGGCTCGATTTTACCTGCCACAAATTATTGAATTATAAGTTCACAAGGAGAAAGAAAAAAAATGACAGCTAAAAAAATAGCTTTTGGAAGCGAGGCACGTTCAGCTATCCGCGATGGCGTAAAAAAACTCACTCGCGCGGTCAAAGTAACGCTTGGCCCCTGCGGCAGAAATGTAATTATTGAAAAATCGTTCGGCTCGCCAACTGTAACAAAAGACGGCGTAACCGTTGCAAAGGAAATCGAACTCGAAGATGCCTATGAAAATATGGGCGCTCAAATGGTTAAAGAAGTGGCTTCGAAAACTTCAACCGTTGCAGGCGATGGAACCACAACCGCAACCATTATGGCTGAAAGTATTTTTGAAGAAGGTTTGAAAAATATCACAGCTGGTGCAAATCCGATGCAGGTAAAACGCGGCATAGATTCAGCCGTCAATACAATCATAAAAGAGCTGCAAAGGATGAGTACGCCTGTTGATTCGAGCAAGCAGATTCAGCAGGTCGCTACGTGTTCAGCTAATCAGGATGCCGAAATCGGCAAAAAAATGGCGGAAGCGATGGACAAAGTCGGCAAAGACGGCGTAATTACTGTCGAGGAAGGCCAGTCATTGGAAACGACAGTCGATTTGGTCGAAGGTATGCAATTTGACAAAGGGTATCTTAGCCCGCACTTCATAAATAAGATGGAGAATATGACGGTTGTCCTTGAGAAGCCGTATATTCTGATTCACGAAAAGAAAATCAGCTCAATAAAATCGCTGGTTCCGCTGCTGGAAAAAGTTGCAAAGCAGGGCAAGCCGTTATTGATTGTGGCTGAAGATGTTGATGGCGAAGCACTGGCGACATTGGTCGTTAATAAACTTCGCGGCGTATTGCAGGTTGCAGCGGTTAAGGCACCCGGCTTTGGCGACAAAAGAAAAGCAATGCTCGGCGATATTGCAACAGTAACTGGCGGTTCAGCGATTTTTGAAGATTTGGGATTGGATTTGGAAGGCGTAGAGCTGGCTCAACTCGGCCGGGCAAAACGCATTACCATTGACAAAGACAATACCACAATTATCGAGGGAGCCGGCAGTACAGCTGAAATTAAAAATCGAATTGAGCAGCTCAAAACCGAAATCGATAATTCAACCAGCGAATATGATGTTGAAAAACTTCAGGAACGTTTGGCGAAACTTGCCGGCGGCGTAGCTCAGATAAATGTTGGAGCAGCCACCGAGGCAGAAATGAAAGAGAAAAAGGCACGCGTAGAAGATGCTTTGCACGCCTGTCGAGCAGCTGTGGAAGAAGGCATCCTTCCTGGCGGCGGAGTGGCGATGCTTCGAACGATTGCTGCTCTTGATAAAATCAAGGCAACCGGTGATGAAAAAGTCGGCGTTGAAATCGTAAAAAGAGCAGTGTTTGCACCTATTAAACAAATCGCAGCCAACGCAGGCCTTGATGGCTCGATTGTTGCTCAAAAAGTTATCGAATCTGATGATGTCAATTTCGGCTACGATGCGATGGCTAAAAAGTATGGCAATATGATAGAGTTCGGCGTTATTGTGCCGACCAAAGTTGAGCGAGCTGCTCTTCAAAATGCAGCTTCAATTGCTTCGCTGCTTTTGACCACCGATGCGATTGTCAGCGAGATTCCTGAAAAGAAGGAAGCTCCTGCAATGCCTGGCGGTGGCGGAATGTATTAGTAAATTATTGCTTATTACTCGTAACCCGTTGTGTTAAGCAGCGGGTTACGAGTTTTCTAAATACGCGATACGATATACGCAATACGCAGGACGACTTATGAGCTACTTTAAATTTTATACAAATATGTTATCACAGGCCTCGCGAACTATAGCTTCGGGAATATCTGTTACGGGTTTGGTGTTGATTGGTTTTGGCATTTTGATTTATGCATTGCCGGAACTTTTTGCGACGCTGGCCGCTTTGGTTTTTTTCATAGCCGGCATTGGCTGTTTGAGTACGAGTTTGAAAATTTTTCTTACCAACCGCAGATTCAATAAAGCCAATCGTAATAGCAGCGATGCGTATCGCGAAAATGTCCGCATCCACAGCGAAGAAAATCATTTCGATGCGTAGAAGCCATCAAAGCAGGTTTTGGGATGACTTCTAATAACAGTGGTTTTGGTTTAGCGGATTTTTAATGTGGCCAGAGCAATGGCTGCAAAGACAGCTGCCAAAAGCCAAAATCGAACCACAACCTGCGGTTCACTCCAGCCACTCAAATGAAAATGATGATGAATCGGAGCGCATTTGAACATTCGTTTTCCGCCGGTGTATTTGAAATAGCTGACCTGTAAAATCACGCTCAATAATTCCATTACGAATACTCCGCCAATAACCAAAAGCAGGATTTCATTTCGAGTAACCAATGCTCCGTAACCCATCGCAGCTCCCAAAGGCAATGCACCTGTATCGCCCATAAAGACCTGAGCCGGATGGCTGTTGTACCATAAAAATCCCAAAACAGCTCCGAAGATTGCCGAATAAAAAATGCCAAGTTCGCCTGCCTGCGGAATAGCCGGCAAAAGCAGATAGCTCGCCCATGTAACCGGACTCGTGCTCGTCATTCTTTCAGAGGCGACATAGCAGAGTATCGCCAAAACCATGCTGACCATTCCAACGCATCCGGCGGCCAGGCCATCCATTCCATCGGCGAGATTGACCGCATTGCTCGTAGCGGAAATATAAAAAATCGCTATTAATACGAACAGCCATCCGGCCAGCGGTATGCCGTGTTTGTAAAACGGCAGCCAGAATAATTTGCCGTCAGCTATATTTGCAAAGTCGGCGTACAAAAACGATGAGATTAAGACAGCTCCTCCGATTTGGAAGATGAGTTTTTCCCAGGGCTTGAGGCCGTCCCTGCTGCGGTGGCGGATGTGGCTGGTTAGTTTGAGCCAGTCGTCAACGCTGCCGAGTACGCCGAACCAAACCACCAGAACAATTGCTTTTTGAACGAACGGGTTATTTAGTTTTGCAAAAAGCAGTGTAGATGACAAAACGGCAAGAATTATAATTAGGCCGCCCATTGTTGGCGTATTGATTTTTTCTTTGGTCAGTTCATTTAGAGCTGTGTGATGAAACTGCGGCTGGTCGCCGATTTTTTTTCGCATTAGCCAGCGAATAATCGCCGGCCCAAGCAGTATAGCTATCGCAAAACTCACCAATGCCGCTACTACCGAACGAAACATCACATCCTGATAGGCGTAAAAGCCGATTCGATGAGTAAATCCATCACGCAAATACCATAGTAAATGATATATCATATTCGTATACTGTATTGCGTATATCGTATTGCGAATGTTGTATTATGTTTTTTCGCAATACGCATCACGCGTAACGCCTCACGAGAATAGTTCTTTTAATTTTTCAATTACTGTTTCCAGTTTTGCTGTTCGCGAGCCCTTGACCAATACTACGTCATCACCCTTTATAAAATTTTCAAGCTCGCTGCAAACAAGGATAGTATCTTCAAAGCATTTTGTTTGCAAATCATATTCAGCGTTTTTCTTTGCCGAAGCGGCTATTATTTTTGC
>JAGLNB010000035.1 GCA_023139715.1 Planctomycetota bacterium
AGAGTTTGCCGGGCAGATTAGCGCCGCTTAATACACCTTTTCTTCTCGTTAATTCTCTTGCTTTTCTTGCGGCCTCTCTGGCGGCGGCGGCTTGTATGGCTTTATTCAAAATTCTTTTTGCGTCCGCTGGATGCTCTTCGAGAAAATGGCCAAGATGTTCATTGACGGTTGTCTCAACAAAGCTGCCGACTTCAGGATTTGTAAGGCGAACTTTTGTTTGCGCTTCAAAGTGCGGGTCAGCAAGTTTTACTGTAACCACCGCTGTTAAGCCCTCTCTTAAATCATCGCCTGTTGTTGCCTGGTTTGATTTTAAGAGATTGTTATTTTTTGCGTAGTAATTCATCGTCCGCGTAAGGGCTGACCTAAAGCCGGACAAATGCGTTCCGCCGTCTATATTGCGAATATTATTTGCAAAAACCAGCACGTTTTCAGTGTAAACATTGCTATATTGCAGAGCAACTTCGCAACTTAATTTTGCTTCTGTGTCTTCTTTGGAAAAATGTATCACCTCTTTATGCAGGACTTCTTTGCCCTCGTTAAGATGTTTTACAAACGCTTTTATTCCGTCGTCAAATTTGAATATTTCTTTTTTCTTTTCCCTGTCATCTTTAAATGTTATTTGTATTCCGGCATTTAAGTAAGCCATCTCGCGAATTCTTTTTAAAAGCGTATCGTATTTGAATTCCGCTTCGCCAAATATTTCCGGATCCGGCTTAAATGAGATTTTTGTTCCGCGTTTAGCGGTTGAGCCGAGATTTTTTGCATGACCTTGTGCGATTCCCCTGGCGCAGCCAAAATGATAATGTTGGCCATCGCGATAAACATCTGCTTCAAGCCATTCGCTTAATGCATTTACTACGCTGACTCCAACTCCATGCAAGCCGCCGGCTACTTTATAACTATCGCTGTCAAATTTACCGCCGGCATGTAAGGTGGTTAAAACAACTTCCAACGCGCTGGTTTTAGTTTCCTTATGCTGCTCAACAGGAATCCCTCTGCCATCGTCTTCAATTGAGCAACTTCCATCTGGATGAATCCGAACGGAAACATTTGTGCAGTGGCCAGCCATCGCTTCGTCGATAGAATTATCCATCACCTCATAAACCAAATGGTGCAGGCCGCCGCTGCCACGGTCGCCAATATACATATCCGGTCGCTTCCGCACAGCTTCAAGGCCGACGAGTATTTTGATATTACTTGCATCGTATTTATTGTTTTTCATACCAACTTTCTATTGCTGATTTTCAAAAAACTTCTTTTGTTATTCTTTTACGGTATTTATTTCGCAACAAGTTTTATTTTAGTTATTTTCGCACTCGGACAATTGGTTTGTAATTGTTCGAGCAAGGCATGACTGCAAACCTGCATTTCGTGCCGATGTGACGGTGAATCAACGGCAACTTTCAACACTCCTGCCTGAAAGTCTATTATTTGACAATGCTTCGCCATCTCCGCCGGCAGCAACTGATGCCACAACTCCATAACCTTGCCGAATCTGGCCTGCCTTGGCCCGACAAGCCGCTGCATAAATTCGTCCACTTTTCCGCCAAGCCGAACCGTCTTATCAATTCTTCTGGCCGCTCGCCACTTAATTGCATCGTTCAACTGCCTATCTTCAAGCGTCATAGCTAAATGCCTAACTCAGATTAATCGGCATTAAAACATAAAGAAAATTCGCTCCGCTTTTCAGTAGACCGGGCCTGTCCGACTGGCCAAGCTCAAGTTCAAACTCGTCCGTTTTGATAACTCGCAAGGCCTCTATTAAAAACTGCGGATTAAAACCCATTTCAATCGGCTCGCCTTTATACTCGATGGGCATATCAACTTTGGCATCGCCGGTTTCTGCTGCTCGGCCGGTAAATACCAGGAGATTTTTCTTGGCCGAAAGTTTTATTCCTCTCGACTCTTCGCTTGTCAGCAAAGCTGCCCTTCGTACTGCACTTAAAACCGCGCCAGTCGACAGCTTCATTTTTTTATCATAATCGGACGGGATTATATCCTCGTATTTTGGAAAATTGCCTTCGACCAAACTGGAACTAATAACAACATTTGCACAGCGAATCAAAACCTGGTTATCGAGCAATTTTATCGCAGCAACTTCTTTGCCTGATGTGGCAATTTTTTCAAGCAGTATCATGGCTTTTGCGGGCATAATTATTTTCGCTGTCGCCATTTGTCCCTCCGGCTGAGCTGCAAGAGAAATAACGCTTCTCGCCAGTCGCCGGCCATCGGTTGCAACAAGCGAAAGTTTCTTTCCTTTGATTTCCAGCAGCACGCCATTTAGTGCGTAGCGGGAACTCTCTTTTGCCGTCGCAAATAAACACTGCCCAATTCCTGCCTGCAGGTCTGTAAGCTGAATTTCCATATCAGTCGATTCGTCAAATACCGGCATTTGTGGATATTGTTCCGGCTGTTGGCTGAAAATTGTAAAATGGCTATCAGAACCGGTAATGTGGCAAGAGTCATCTTTGGCCTGCAGCGAAAGAACATCGTCGGCGCTCTCTCGCACGATTGCCATCAATCTATCTGCTGGAATCACAACTTCACCAGCTTCGCCAATTTTAGCCTGGCCAACTTCAATATCAGCCCCCACCTCTAAATCCGTAGCACAAATCTGCACATCTTTCTTACCCGCAGTTATTCGCACGCATCTTAGTATCGGCTTGGGTGTTCTTGCGGGTATTACGGAAGTCAGTAAATTTAAGGCACCCAAAAGCGCATCTCTATTAAAATCTATCTTCATTTAAAAACCTCCAAAAACCATTCTTTACCGCCGTGTATATTATACTAAAACCCATCTTCCCACAATCTTTATTTCGCAAAGAGCAATATCACAAAACCACTAAAATACCTTCGCCCTGCCCTAAGTGGTAGCAAGCTCCTTTTTTATTATAATATAATAAAAGAATTTATTAGTATTAATCATATACACTGTGAAATCGTTACATATCCCTTCCCCTTATCACTAACGGCTTATTGGGCGGCAACTTACAACATTAAACGAACATTTTCCCATGTGGATAAGCGGTTAGTTTTTTCGTGAGGTTTTTTGTGGTATTTACAACCACCTGGCCTCATCAGTATTATCGTGTTATTTATTATCGGCTTCTAACCGTTTTACTAACAGCTTTTCCACCAGCTTCTTTAGCCGTAAATTGTTAATAAGAAGTTGAATATTTATTTTTTTTAGAGTCTTTTTTTATGAAAGGATTGCCGCTGTTCACGTATTATTAAGAATTACTCGTGGCGGCCGAAGCCGCAGTTGTTTTGTGCGGCAATTCAACGATGGGTATTTCGCTCGTCTTTATTTTTTGCTCCAGTTGCTCGTTAAGTTTAATCATATTTCTGGCTTTTTCTATAATCTTTATCCTGAGTGCTTTTGGGGCTAACACTTGTACCTGGTCGCCGTAGCCGAGTATCCACCACGCGATTTCATTGAGCCCGTCAACTCGGAATTCGACTATTGCCGAGCCGTCCCGGTTTCGAGTTACCTCCTGCGTGCTGTGCCACTGTACTTCTGCGACATTATTTGCAACCTTTGGCATAAACCGCAGCCGCACGTTATAAATTTTTCCTTCAGGAATCATCGACCAGCATTTTCCGAGATAGTCGTAAATGTCAAAGTTTTCACCACTGATAAATCGTTTTTTCAGCACCTGAATTTCTTTAATTCGGTTGAGCTTAAATGTTCTAATGCTATTGTGCATCTCAGAGAAGGCCACGAGATACCATGCTCTTTGATTATAGAGCAAGTGGTAAGGGTGTATTTGTGAGTCGATTGTTTTGCTTTCAAAAAACGAGTGATAAGTCAGCATCACTTTGCTTTTTTCAGCTATTACTTTCTGCAGCGTAGCGAAGGTTTGGTCGAGCAGTTTTGTAGGTGCTTGGGCAGTGGCTTTTGTGGATATATTTTTCAGGAGCAGGTTGCAGTATTTTTTCGTTTTTAGTGGCAGGTTGTTTTCGATTTTTAACGCAGCAAGCAGCGCTGAATTTCTAAACGGCAACTGCATTTGTCTGCTTGCCTTGTGTGTTAGCATAAGCAAACTAAGTGCCTCTTGCAGATTTAAATCGATTGGCGGCAGGAAAAATTCAGGGTCAATACTATAGCCGCCCTCTTTACTGTTATAGCGGTACGGCACACCGATTGCCTGTAGCTCTTTAAGGTCGCGAAAGACAGTTCTTCGGCTGGTTCCAAGCATTTTTGATAAATCGTCTACGGCGTAGTACTTACCTGCCTGCAGTGTTGTTAAAATTTGCACTACCCTGCTGATTCTGCTGGATTTCATTGTTTGTCCTACACAAGTTCTGTTTTGGCCGCTTTTTCGTCCCCAACTGTTTTGTTTAACACGGCTAATAATGATTATTCATGTATTACCGCAAAAGTCAACCAAAATTGTGTTTGGCGGCAATTAAAGCTATATTCTCAACGGGCATCTGGTTTTTTTGTTGACAATTATAGGCCTAATTGTTAGCATGGCTGGACTATGAGAGACTTTTACACAGCTTTATTTGGCGTTGTTTTATGCGTCCTGGTGGTACTACCTTTTGGTTGCACTGTTGCTCAGCCGGGCGAAACCAAGGCGGAGGGTCGCAGAAGGCACATTCGCAACAGTGATATCTGCCATGTTGAGATGATTCAGGATATAGACAAAGCTATGCTCTGGGACAAGCCAAGTAAGCTTTCAGACAAAAAAATCCCCGATTAGCAAATTTATTAATAATTGGCGTTAGTAATGGATTACCCACAGCTTTTTTGCCGGGCTGTGATTTGTGGGTTGCGACATATGGATGTGTTCATCGACTATTTCAGCCGCGTGGCAAGTTACAACTGGTGGGTGGTTGCTATTGAGTTGTTTTCGATTGCTCTTGTGGTTTACTGGGCAGTTGATTTTCTTGAGGGTACTCGTGGCGAGCGGCTTTTTCGCGGGGTCATATTCATTCTCATTTCCGGCGTACTAATCTTAAATCTAATTGTCGAGCGTTTTAGCTTTGAGCGGCTGGAATATCTTTACAATGGTTTTTTGATTGCCGTTTTGATTATTGCGGTAACTGCTTTTCAGCCGGAGGTTCGCCGAGCATTAATGCGGATAGGCCGCACACGTTTTTTATCTGGTGCCAATCGAAAATTAACTCAGGCCGCCGAAGAATTAATTTCTGCTGTTTGCCAGTTTTCATTAACCAACACCGGAGCTATTATAGTTATTGAAAAGCGGGTAGCTCTTGGCGAATTTATTGAGACCGGCGTTCGGCTCGATGCCATTGTCAACTCAGAGCTTTTAAGAACAATTTTTTATAGTGGCACGGCTCTTCATGATATGGCTGTTGTTGTTCGCGGCAGCAGAATTATTGCTGCTCGTGTCCAGTTGCCGCTCGCCGAAGCTGATAGCGTTGATGGTATTGAGCTTGGCTCCCGCCACCGCGCAGCAATTGGTTTAACCAGCGGCTGCGATGCGGTAGTTATTGTGGTTAGTGAGGAGACTGGAATCATTTCTGTTGCTGTTGGCGGACAACTGAATCGTAATGTAAACGCATCCGGACTGGAGAAATATCTCGTTGAAGCAATGGATTGACAAAAAGATGAAGTTTAAACAACTAAAAATAAAATACGGCAAACTGGCGTTGGTGTTGTTTTTGACCATTTTAATTTGGGTTTGGGCGGACCTTGCTCAGACGGAGAATTTTGCGGTTTCAGGTGCTACGATAAATATTGCCAAAACGATGGGCCCTGGTTTACTCGTAAATTTTTCTGGTCAGCAGTCGGTCTCTATTGACAAAATAATTTTTCGTGGCCCAGCTTCGCGGGTTGCCGATATTAAGCGTCGGTTAAATGAGGGCTCTTTGGCTTTTGAGTTTTTCCTTGATGTTCAGCAGCAGGCGATGGCTTCTGCTGGCGAGCACATTCTTGATATTGCCGGATTCTTGAAGCGCAGCGACCAGATAAAACAACTCGGTTTAACCGTTGAGTTGTGTGAGCCGGACAAAGTTGCAGTGAACATTATCTCTCTCGAAAAGAAATCGTTTACCGTAAGATGTGTTGATGAATATCGTAACCCTGTAAAAATAGCAACAGTTGAGCCGGC
>JAGLNB010000036.1 GCA_023139715.1 Planctomycetota bacterium
TGCGAGCCGAGACCATACAAAACACAACGCTTGGCCTTATTTTAAGTGCCAATCTTCAGGGTAAATACAAAATCGAAATTGTTAATCTCGAGGCGGTAATAAGTGCTGTAGCTATTCGCTCTACTGCCGAAGCCAAGCGTGCCTATGAAAATATGCGTTACCAGGTGATACTTGAAATTGACGATAATGATAAGGATATAATTTCAATTGATGAGCCGCTGCGAAAAGAGTTGATTTATAATTTTCCATCTGAATATATTCGCAAAGATGAGATAATTTTGAATCAGCCGCCGGTTGTTGCTCGTTTTCGACTGGTGCCGATTTCCAAAACAGATGTTCCCTCCGCAAACCACTAGTTTTTAGGATTTAGCTTTTTTTACTTTTACTACAGTTGCTATTGCTGTGTAGCCGAGAAACATCGCCATAATAATCAGAATCATAGCTATTACAGACAGCATAATCTGCGGCTCTTCAACAGCAAGGAAGCAATACGTTTTGTACGCAAGAGCTGCTATTGTGGTGGCGAGCATTATAACTGCTGGAATTGCAGTGAAGATAAAATTACGTTTCCTATTCAGCAGATACACACTTACAACAATCAATACAATACTTGCGATTAGCTGATTTGCCGCTCCGAACAGTGGCCATATTGCCTGCCAGTTTCCCAGCGCCAAAATCCCCGCCAAAATTCCGACAAGTAAAACAGCTGCGTATTTATTTTTCATAAGCGGAATTTTGAATGTTTCGCCGAGCAGTTCGCTGCACAAATATCTTGTAATTCTTGTAGCCGTATCGAGTGTTGTCATTACAAAAGTTTTGAGCATTGTTATTCCGATTATCATTCCGAATCCGGCAAATATTGGTTTTGTTAATTGGCCGTAGCCGGCGCCGAATGCTTTTATACAGCCGCCGTTTTTGAAAATTTCCTGATACGTTAATCCGGTTATTCCGCTCGGCGAATTTTTCCAGTATAGCCCGGCAGAGACAGCCATTACAGCGAGGATTGCCAGGGCGCTTTCTGTAATCATTGCTCCGTAGCCGATTATGCGAGCATCTTTCATTTTAGAAATTTGTTTCGCAGTAGTTCCGCTTGCGACGAGTGAATGAAATCCGCTGATGGCTCCGCAGGCAACGGTAACGAGCAGCATCGGCCACATCCAGCCATTGGCCGTTGAAAAAGATATTGCAGCTGGTGTTTGCATTTGTGGCCGGGTAATAATCAGTCCGAGAAAGCCAAAGAACATTCCTATGTAGAGTACCGCTCCGGCCAGGTGGTCTCTCGGCTGCAAGAGTAGCGTAACCGGCGTAACCGAGGCAACCATTCCATAGACAAGCAGTATAACTGTCCACCATTTTTCGGGATTTTGCACGGGCAGTGAGACCGGCACATAATATCCAATTACAATTAAGCCGAACAAAAGTAATACGCCGGCAATCGAGCAGAGCAGAACGCCGATTTGCATTCGATACATCAGCCAGCCAATTACGACAGCTACAACTATTAATCCGAAAGTTGGAATCACAACCTGCGGCGTAGTTGCCAGTGTTTTTCCCGCCACCGCAGCAAAGACAGCCACCACAAGAATAAGCGTTAGAAATGCGAATATTGCGAACATTAATTTGCTCGTTTTTCCCATCACGTTTTCTGTAATGGTAGTAATTGATTTCCCTTTATGTTTGAGTGAAATTGTCAGCGTTGTAAAATCGTGTACAGCTCCGAAGAAGATTCCGCCGACAACAATCCAGATAACTGCCGGCAGCCATCCCCAATACAGGCAGGCGATTACCGGCCCGATGATTGGCGCTGCTCCTGCGATTGATGCGAAGTGATGGCCGAACAAAATACTCCAGTGTTTTGCCGGCACATAATCGACACCGTCATTTATTTCTACTGCCGGCGTGATTTCATTTTCGTCAAGCCCGACCCACTGTTTGACTTTTTTGCTGTAGAAAATATATCCGGCTATTAAAGCGGCTATTGCCAGTGATGTAATTAGAAGAGAGCTCATTTTAATTCTCCATTCTAAATTTTCAATTCCTATTTCCTATGCGGCTTGACGAGCAGTTTTATTGGCACCTCCGCCATTGGCAGCATAGATTTTAATCTGCCCTCAATAAATCTCATATAGTTTTCTTCGAAGAGATGTATTTTATTTACGAACATCATAATTGTAACCGGATTGATGCCGATTTGTGTTGCGTAATAAATTTTCGGCCAGCCGGCTTTATTTCTTTTTGTTGAGCCGGCCCTTTCTTCTTTTATTATTTCGAACGCTTTATTCAGTTTTGGCGTAGCGATTTGTGTTGTTGTCTGCTTAAATATTTCAGCTGCGAGGTCTAATATGGTTTGAACATTTTTTGATTCCGTTGCGGTAGTAAATGCAATTGGAGCGTATCTTAATCCTGGCAGCATTTTGGTTAAATAATCTTCGTAATCTTCTGTTGACGCTGTATCTTTTGCGAGGTCCCATTTATTTATAACGATGATACAGCTTTTATATTCTTCTGCGATTAGTTTTGCCAGTTTTTTATCGACCTGTGAAATTGGCGTGGCTGCATCGATTAGGAACATTACAATGTCAGCTCTTCTGACGGATTCTGATGCTCGTATAAAGCTGTAGAATTCTATACTGTCAGCCATTTTATTTTTTTTCCGCACGCCCGCTGTATCTATAACCACGAAAGTTTTTCCATCTTTTTCGAATCGCACATCGACTGAATCTCTTGTTGTTCCTGGTATTTCGCTTACGATAACTCTTTTGTCATCTCCAACGATAGCATTTACAAGTGTGCTTTTTCCTGCGTTTCTTTTTCCCACGATAGCCATTTTCATAATTGGCGTTGGCGGTTTTTCTGACGTTGCAACTTTTAATTCGTCCAAAACTTTTTCAAGCAGTTTTGATTTGTTCATATTATTTGTCGCTGAAACGCAGAGGAATTCACCGAACCCCAGCCGCGCAAATTCGCCGGCTGCCGGAAACATTTTTGCTGAATCAGCTTTATTTGCTACGCCGATTACTTTTATATTTTCTTTTTTTAGAAGTTGTGCAATGGTTTTATCGAGCGGCACGATCCCATCTCTAATATCCACAACGAACAGTATTATGTCAGCTTTTGCGATTGCCTGATGGATTTGCGATTCGATATGTTCGCTTAGTTGTTGTGAATCGACGATTCCGTAACCGCCGGTATCGATTAGCTCGATATATTTATCATCTCTTTCGATAATAGCGCTTACTCGGTCGCGAGTTACGCCAGCTGTTGCCTCGACAATGCTGATTCTTTTACCTGCGAGAGCGTTTAGCAAGCTGCTTTTTCCTACGTTTGGCCGGCCGATTATAGCTATTGTTGGTATTGCCATATTTTGATTGCCTAACTGTTTATTTTATTTAATCGCAGATTACACTGATTTCTAAAAAGGACTTTTCTTATTTTACCATTGCGAGGCACTTTTAGCACGTTTCTCACATTTGTTTCGTTATAGCCGATTGATTATACAGGAATTGCCAGCTATTTGAAACACAGATTTTGTATTGCGTGTCTAACCCTGCTGGCACCTTGTTAAAGTCATATAGAACTAAAATTACGTATCCAAAACCAAGGAGAAAAATTTTATCCACCATTTCTTTACATGTATGTATTTAATTGTTACTATCAAAATATATCTGTTTGTATGCAAAGTTTGGGTCAACATAAGGCAGAAAGATTGACGATAATAATAACTAAGCTAGGATAATAAAAAAGGGACTTTTTATGGATAGACAACAGGTTGGCGTTATGCTTGTGCTAGAAGATGGCTTAGGGCTGAAATTTGATATTTCTTGTTTTAATGACCGCCTTATATGCCAGAAGGCGATTTATTTAGCCCAAGCAGTGGGCATTAATCTTGGCTATTATTATCACTGGTATCTGCATGGTCCTTATTGTTCGTCATTGACAAAGGATGGTTACGATATAAATACTGAGATACAATCAAGGGAATGGGATGAGTGGCAGCTTGACGAAGCATCAAGAACAAAACTTAAAAAAATTAGACGGGTTTTCGATGTACAAGATAGGAAACAGCTGGCAAGCAAAATTGAACTGTTTGCGTCAGTTCATTTTTTAATCGATCGAAAGCGGGTAACGGATCGAAATGTTACGGAGATAACAGATACACTTAGGCGGTTTGATAAGCCCTTTGACGAAAGTCAAGTGAGGAAGGCGTTGGAGGAGCTTGAGAGTTATGAGTTCCTCCGTTAAAACTGTCTCCGGAAAATTCATTGTCGATTCAATTCATGGGGATATCCATCTTACCGAAGCCGAATGGAAAATTATTGATACTCCATCATTTCAACGGCTTCGTCGAATTAAGCAACTCCAAATGAGCCAAGTGACTTATCCTAATGCTACCCACACGCGTTTTTCGCATTCCTTGGGAACACTTGGTTTGATGGCCAAAATCCTTGATATTACAGAAGATCTTGGATTAAAAAATAAAGAAGAACCTGAAAATCTTCGCCTTGCGGCTTTGCTTCATGATGTAGGCCATTATCCATATTCTCACCTAATGGAAACTATCGATAATGTTATACTTGCAGAAGATTTAATTTCACAAAGCAGCGGAGGGAAATCGGTCAAGAAGTCCCTCGATACGAAACAAATGAATCCTTATCCAGGGCACACTGAGCTTGGAGCGTTAATAGTAACGAGTCATCCGGACATTATTGAGGCAATAGGCAATAAGGATAGGGCTAAAGAAGTTGCAGACTTTTTAACGCACTCAACTACGAAAAGTCCTCAGTTAAGCAAATTAATTGCAAGCAGTCTGGATCTTGATCGGCTTGATTATTTACTAAGAGATTCACAGGCAACAGGTGTGCCTTTTGGCCATATAGATATAAATTATCTTTTAAATAATCTGAAATTAAGTCCAAGTGGGATGCTTGGTATTTTGAAAAAAGCTATTCCAGCTGTGGAACAATTTCTTTTAGCACGGTTTTTTATGCATCGATGTGTTTATTATCACAAAACCACGTATAGTTTGGAGGAAGCGTGTAAACAGTTATTGCGTAGGGTTCGTGATAGCGATACATGCAATTATGGTCTTGCGGTAAAAGGTGATGATGTTAAAGAAATAGTTAAATCTGCCGATAAGCTTCAAGAGTTTGATGACTCTTATATTGACAATATTGTCCGAAAAGCAGTTAAAGACGATAAAGAAGTTGTCAGGGCACTTGCAATATCTATACAGAGCCGAAAACCACCCAAGCTGTTAAAAGAAGTGTGTGTTTTTAGCGACAAAGAAGATGAAAATCATCGCGGGACAATTTTTCACCAAAACTGCAAATTTCAACTGGAAAAACTAGCTTCTGATTTTGAAATACCACTTGGCCAGTTTCTGTACTGTGCACCCAAGGCAATTGTGCTGGAGAAGAATATTAATCTTCGAAAAATAAGTGAAGTACAGGATATGACGGAAGATGAAAAGTCTGCGCAACTCAGTGAGGAAGAGGAGCTTATAAGAGTTTTTTCTGGAAACGATGAGAAAGAGCCAAAGTCTCTATCTGAAATTGAACACAGCATTATCAATAAATGCGCAAACCAGTCTTTCAAAATATTTCGCTTATATGTGGTTTATGACGGTAATGACAGAGTTGAAAAAATACGGCAATTAGAGACAGCGGTTCAACGCTGGGAATAGTATTACGTAACATAAGTGGCATAAAACCGTGTTAATCCGTGGTTAATTTTGTACCCTAAAAACCTCTGTGTTCTCTGCGGCCTCTGTGGCTAATTTTTCCGCTTTTTTAATCAGTGAAATCAGCGGAATCTGCGATAAATTTCGCGCTCCAAAAACTTTCCAAAACGATTGATTTAAAAAAAAGAGGCAGTGAAAAAACTCGCTTCTTTTTGACAAAAAACGTTCAAAAACACTCCCTTTTTGACTGTTTTTTCCTTGCCTATCTTATCCAGATTACGTAAAGTGATTTACCCCCCTTTGATTTTGGGCTAAAAACAAGGATTGGCCGAAAAATCGAACAAAAAAAACCCGAAAAATGCCATATTTTCGGATTTTGCACTCCACAAATCGAAATTTTTTTCGACGATTTTGATTGAAAATGACCCAAAGAAAACCCTGCCATAGTGATGGCAGGGCTAACCAAAAACGCACATTCATTATTTCAATAAATCAAATGGCGATACGTAATCACCATGTTTATCCTTAAACGAATTCAAACGGCTGCTAACATTGGCAAAAGTATCAAACACAATTTTTGGCGTATCGGAAACTTTTTCTTTGTAAATTTTTTCAATGCGAGCGATTTTCGCAATATTTTCCGGAATGCGAATAGTAAATTGCTCAACGTAATCCGATTCAGAGTAGTTAGTACTCAAATGCTCTTTGAAAAGTTTGGCCAAGTCTTCATATTTCGGAATAAAGCCGGTCGGAGTTTCAATTGCCTCGACCTCGCCATTTACACGAAGTTCTGCCCACAAAATCCAAATCTTTTTATCAGCTATACTATTTAAGTATTGGCCGTCTTTGTTTTTCAGGAAATAATTCACAGAAAAAACAGATGGCGGATTTTTAATTGTCTTAGCAAAATCCAGATTGTTCTGAATATATTGGCCGAGCGGAATCGAAAGGAAATCCAGATTCGACATAAGATTGAATGTACGAACGCCCTGCTTGCCGAGAGTTGCAGCGGTGGTTTCGGATTCAATTGACGCACCTTTTATAATAATACCCTCGTCCCAGCTAAACGCCTGCTCAACTGGAACCCACGTATCACTGTCGCGTCCGCCGTAGATAACTCCGCCAAGCTCTACGCCTTCCGGAGCATCCGCCAATTCATCGCGATTGCCAAGCTCGGTTATGCTCAGGCAGTAACGGGCATTTTTATGTGAGGCCGTGATTTCATTGCCTTTTTCATCGGTTTTGCCGGTTTGCCATTGACCGCTGTAATTTACGCCGTCTTTGGGAAGTTCAGCTCCCATTCCGAGCCAATGCGGCTTTTTATTATCGACTAATATATTTGAAAAAATCACTTCGCATGGACTCGTAAGTGCCTGATGAATAATCGGGTCGTTTTCGGCGTTAACATCTCGAATGATTCCAAAGATGCCCTTTTCAACATTTACGCAGCGAACAGCGCCATCTTTTTTACGCAAATAGGCAATATCATCACCAATTATAGTTTGGCCGGGCAGCATTGCAGTTGAGGTTTTGCCGCAAGCCGATGGAAAAGCGCCCGCAAAATAAGTTACTCTATTTTTTGGCCCATGAGCGCCGAGAACAAACATATGCTCTGCAAGCCAATCCTCTTTTGAGGCCTTTTGAATAGCCAATCTAAGAGCAAGCTTTTTCAAGCCGATTGTATTTCCGCCGTATTGGGTGTTGGTGCTGTAAACCAAATCCTCTTCCAAATCGATGTAAACACGGCGTTTGTCAATATTTTTACTTACCTTTCCTTCAAGCTCACCTTCGGAATGGATGAAGCGGAAGAAATTTTCCGCCGAACCGATTTTTTTAAATTGTTCGTAGCCGGCTCGATACAAAATACTTTCGCTGTGAGCCACATACGGCGAATCGGTTATTTGCACGCAGGCAATTGAAAATTCCGAATCAACCGGGCCAAGGCAGAAAAAGCAAACCAGCATTTCGCGGCCAACCATCGAATCTTTCAAAAATGATTTTACCTCTTTAGTTCCGCTGGCCTTGTCAATGGAATTAAGTGTTGCTCCAATTTTTGAGTCAGCTGAAATTAGATATTTAGTATTTGCCTTATCTCTTCCCTGGTCGTAATAGCCGTCAAAATGGCAGGTGTGGCCTTTGATATTTAATTCGGTTTCTTCGCCGGCTTTGAGCGCCTGCGAACGAATATAATCAATATCAGCTTTTGAATTATCACAAACAAAAACAGATGCCGGATTTGTCAGTTCAATCGCATCAGCGATAAACTTGTGCATCTTCGGATTATCCAAAGCGATAAGTTTGTTATAATTTTCATTCGTCAATTTTTCTTTCAGTTGTCCTTTTACATTACTCATTTGTAGTTGTTGCCTCCTGTGTACTCTGTTTTGTTAAATTTGGGTTCAAAAAATCAAAGGATTTTAACATATACTGGAGTATTACGTCAAACGGTTTTTTAGGATTGGCATTTTCAGCATTTTTTTACAGTTCGTTTTTTGATTAGAACCGCTGAATTTGTTTCAAAAACAGCGATTAAAGCAGTTGCAGCCAAATATAACTTGACGAATTGCCAGGCCGTTCATAAACTCATTTGTTTGTTCTCTAGTGATTTGAAAGGTTTTTTAACGTGCAAGAGGCAATTGCAAAAGCTGCTGCTCTAATTGAAGCAATGGAATACATCCGTAAATTCGACGGCAAAATCGTTGTCGTAAAACTCGGCGGAAGTGTTCTCGATGATATTGAATTGCAGAGGAAATTACTAACCGACGTTGCTTTTATGGCTACAGTTGGAATGCGGCCGATTATTGTTCACGGCGGCGGAAAGGCAATCACAAAGGCAATGAGCCAGGCCGGTCTTGAGCCGCAGTGGGTTAAAGGGAGGCGATACACCGATGAGCGAACACTGACAATTGCCGAGCATACGCTTGTGCATAAAGTTAATACTCCGATTTGCGAAACACTTTCCGAGCTTGGCTGCAAACCGATGGGATTAAGTTCACTTGCCAGCTGTGTTTTGTCGGCTGAACTTTTGCGATTGGAAGCAGAAGACGGAAGAAAACTCGACGTTGGACGCGTTGGAAAAGTAAGCGATGTAAATGCAAAGCTATTAAAAACGCTTTGCGCCGACAGGATTATTCCGGTTATTGCTCCGGTTGCAAAAGATTCCGCAGGCGGAAAACTAAATGTCAACGCTGACAGTGCCGCTGGAAAAGTGGCCGCGCAAGTGGCCGCTGAAAAACTCGTCGTGGTAAGCGATACGCACGGAATACTTGCTGACGTTAATAAACCGGAAAGTACAATTTCAAGTTTGAACGAAGAGCAGATTAAAGATATGATTAAGT
>JAGLNB010000037.1 GCA_023139715.1 Planctomycetota bacterium
TCGATTGCAAATGAGCAGGAACCAAACAAAATACCTTATACGCTCAATACTGAAAAAATGCCGGATTGGTATATTGGTTTGTCAGTCATAGAGGATGGCTTGGGGCAGATGCCTTTGAGTATCAGTAAAGGAAAATTCGTAAATATACTCGACGAAGTTATAACGTTGAATATAGAAACGGTTGATTTTCCGGAAACAGTTTTGATAGCACAATTTGTTGAGGCGGCTCTGTCGGCGCTTGACCCGTACACTGTGATGGTTTGGCCAAGGCAGGTGGAAGACTTTAAAAAGATGATGACAAATGAGTTTTCCGGTATTGGCATTGAAATCTCAAAGCGAAGCGGATTATTAACTGTAGCGAGTCTTATGCCGGATACGCCGGCATATAATTCAGGGCTTGATGCAGGAGATACGATAGAAAAAGTTGACGGCGTATCGACAAGAGATATGACGCTTTCATGTGCGGTAAAAAGAATTACAGGGCCGGAAAATACCGAAGTAATCCTAACGGTTAGAAGTGAGAATCAGTCAATCTCAAGAGACATTGCAATAACAAGGGCAAAAATTATCGTTCCTACGATTCGCGGCTGGAAAAGAACGCAAGCTGGAAAATGGCAGTATTCAATCGATGATGCTGATGGAATTGGTTATATTCGCATCGTCAATTTTTCAGATAAAACAGCTTCTAATTTCCAAGCGGCGCTCGAGGAGCTGCAAGTCGGCGGCTTAAACGGATTGGTTATTGATTTGCGATTTAATCCGGGTGGACTTTTGAATAGCGCAACTGAAATAGCAGATAAATTTATCGAAGACGGATTGATAGTTAGTACCAGGCCTCGGCTTGGAGTTTGGACATATGCGTATGCACACAAAAAAGATACGCATCCTGATTATCCGCTCGTGATTTTGATAAACTCACGTTCAGCTTCTGCTTCGGAAATTGTAGCTGGAGCTCTTTCGGATAAGTTGCATAATAGAGCGGTGCTGGTTGGCGAAAGAACGCATGGCAAAGGAAGCGTTCAGGGCATAACCGGCCATCCGGGAAAAAATACCCAATTAAAATATACAATGGCTTATTATCATTTGCCGAGCGGCCAAAGGGTTGAAAGTCGCGATGCGATGGAAAAGCAGGGCAGAAGCGATTGGGGCGTTGGGCCGGATATTGAGATGAAATTAAGAAGTGATGAGCTTATTAAAATGATTGATGCTCAGAGAGACAATAGCGTGCTGGTCAAAGCCGACCATGATAATGGTACTGTGCCGCTCAGCAGGCATACAGCTGAAAACACAATCGAATCCGACCCGCAGTTGGCAGTTGGAATTATGGTATTAAAAACCAAAATAATAGAGAAAAAGTTGTTAGCGGAAAATGCAAAGGATAATTTGTAATTTTTTTAATTATACACTGTTCACGATTGAATTTTCCCGTTTATCCGCGGGAAAGTAACTTGAAAAAATGAGTTGCGGTTTTACTCGCGGACATTTACTACCCTGAAGGGTATAAAATATAAATTTAAGATTAACTATGGAAGATACAAATAAATTAGAGCAGCAGCGGCACGAAAAACTTGCCCGTATAAAAGAACTCGGCGTTGACCCTTATGGCCAGCGGCTTGATGGCGTTGAAAGTGCCGGCCAATTGCACAGCAAAGCTGTTGACATTCCTGAAGGCGGCAAAGCAGATGATGGGCAAATAGCTATTGCTGCAGGGCGAATCGTATTACTCAGAGATATTGGCAGACTGATTTTTATTACGCTTAGAGATTGTAGTGGGACAGTACAAATAGGGATTTCAAAAAAAGTCATTGGCGAACAATGGCCGCTTGCAAAATTACTGGAGCTTGGCGATATAATCAGTGCCTCAGGCCAGCTCGGTAGAACGAAAACTGGCGAAGTTACCATCTGGGCTGAAAATATTACTATGCTCAGTAAATCCCTGCTTCAGCCGCCGGAAAAATTTCACGGCTTAGCTGATGTGGATATTCGCTACAGGCAAAGGTATGTTGACCTTTGGGCAAATCCAGAAGTTATGGAACTGTTCAAAAAAAGAAGCGATATTATTGCTGACATTCGCCAGTTTCTAAGGGAGCGTACATTTTTTGAAGTTGAAACTCCTATGATGCAAACCGTAGCCGGCGGAGCTGCGGCAAAGCCATTTATAACGCATCACAACAGCTTGAATATGGATTTGTTTTTGCGAATAGCGCCGGAACTTTTCCTAAAACGTCTTCTTGTTGGCGGAATGGATAAGGTGTTTGAAATAAATCGCAATTTTAGAAACGAAGGTTTGAGCAGAAGGCATAATCCTGAATTTACTATGCTGGAACTTTATCAGGCATATGCTGATTATAATATAATGATGGAACTGGCTGAAGAGATGATTTGCCAGCTCGTTGAAAAATATTGCGAAGGCAGCAAGATTGAATTTAATGAAATGGAAGTTGATTTCAGCAGGCCGTGGCGACGGGCAAAATACGCAGACCTATTAAAAGAACACAGCGGATGTGATATTGACGACATAAAAGCTGTAAGGCAAAAGGCAAAAGAAATCGGCTTTGAACAAAAAGATATGGATGATGCGGTAGTGATTAACAAATTATTTGAAGCTACCGTTGAAGAAAATCTTATCAATCCGACATTTGTTATTGATTATCCGGCTAAACTTTGTCCGTTGACAAAATGCAAAAAAGACGAGCCAGAATATGCCGAAAGATTTGAATTGTTCATCGGTAAAATGGAACTTGCAAATGCCTATACGGAATTAAATGACCCTGCGGTTCAGGAGAAAAATTTTCAATTGCAGCTTGCCGGACAGGATGAAACGATGGCTACGATGGATGCTGATTTTGTAAATGCTCTGAAATATGGTATGCCGCCGGCCGGCGGACTTGGAATCGGAATCGATAGATTGGTAATGATATTAACCGGTGCTGCCAGCATTCGTGATGTAATACTATTTCCGCTCCTCAAGCAGAAATAAAGTGCGATATTATGCTAAAACTATTTTTATGGCTGAAGTATTTACGCAAGAAAAAAGTGGTGTTTTTAAGTGT
>JAGLNB010000038.1 GCA_023139715.1 Planctomycetota bacterium
GCGATTGTTTCGCGTATAAAAATTATGTCGGAACTCGACATTGCTCAACGCCGTCTGCCGCAGGATGGCGGAATTCACGTATTGCTTGAAGGAAGACCTATCGATTTGCGTGTTTCGGTTATGCCGGGAAATTTTGGCGAAAAAGTGGTTATTAGAATTATCGACCCACAAAAAGTGCTCTTTAATTTTGAATCGCTCGGCTTTACTTATGGCAATCTTCAGCTGTTTAGAAAAGTGATCCAATCGCCAAATGGAATAGTTTTAGTAACAGGCCCTACCGGCTCAGGTAAAAATACTACGCTTTATGCAGCTCTTGCGGAGCTTAGCGGAGAAGATGTTAATATTTGTACGGTTGAAGACCCTGTCGAATGTAATATGGCTGGAGTCAATCAGTTTCAGGTCAATAAGACAGCAGGATTTGATTTTTCAAGTGCATTGAGAAGTCTGCTTCGGCAGGACCCGGATATAATTATGGTTGGCGAAATCAGGGATAAGGATACAGCTACTATAGCAGTTCAGGCGGCGTTGACAGGCCACTTGGTTTTGTCAACTTTGCATACTAATGATGCTCCGGCAGCTGTAACGCGTCTTTTGGATTTGGGCGTAGCTCCGTATCTTGTAAGTGCTTCGTTGGCAGCGGTTCTGGCTCAGCGTCTGGTTCGCAAAATTTGTCCTAATTGCAAAACCCAATGCGACCCGCCAGTTGGCGTAAGGAAGGCAGTCGATAATTTGAGCGAAGGTGTAACGAAATTTTATCGCGGCGTGGGTTGTAAAAAATGCCGTAATACAGGTTATGCAGGACGAATTGCAATTCACGAACTGTTTGTTCCAAATGAAGAAATTATGGAAATGATAAATAAAGGCGTGGCCTTAAAAGAATTGAGAAATGCAGCTATAAAAAATGGTATGGTTTCTTTGCAGCTCGATGGAATCGAAAAAGTAAAAGCTGGTATCATTTCTATTGAAGAAGTACTCCGAACGGCTCAGGGGTAAAAGTAATTAAAATAAAAATACCAGGTGTTAATAAATGGTTCAGTTGGCGGAAAAAAAACAGCAGGACATCTTCAAAAACGATGTAATGAATCATTCGGATGGCGAGATGGTAAAGCAGGGGAAGCGTTCATCTGCTGATACATCTTTTCAGCCATCTAAAAATTTATCCACAGCTAAAGTTAAACGTTCTGAATTGGTGCTTTTTACAACGCAACTTGCTGTGATGCTTGACAGCGGTGTGGTTTTAAGCGATGCCCTTGATGCTATTGCAATGCAATCCGAGCAGGGCACATTCAAAAGGATAATTAACGACATTGCTGAAACGGTTAAAAGCGGCGAGAATTTTTCCAGGTTACTTTCCGCTTATCCGAAAGTTTTTGATCCTATGTTCATTAGTATGGTTAAGGCCTCGGAGGCCTCAGGCCAAATGCCGGAGATGCTCAGAGTTCTCAGTGGCTATCTGAATTTTGAAGATGAGACTCGTAAAAATATTAAAGCTGCCCTGACTTATCCTTTGATAATGGCTTCGATGGCGGTTGTGGCAACGTCAACTTTGATGTTTTTTGTTTTGCCTCGATTTACAAAAATTTATGAAGCGAGAAGTGCGGCTCTTCCGAAAATTACTCAACTACTCGTCAGTTTCAGTGCTCTGCTGACCAATTTCGATGCGATGACAAAAATTTTAACCACAATAATATTGGCAGCTATGGCATTTTATTATTGGATTGGAACGCCAAACGGTCGCCGGACAATGGATTTTGTGAAAATTCATATACCTGTATTTGGTGCGATATTTATCGATACAGCTATAACCCGTAGTATGCGAATTATGGCAACGATGGTTAATACCGGAGTGAGTCTTTTGGATACGATAGAAGTTATGCGGGGCTCGTGTGAAAATTATTATTTTCAGCAGCTCTGGACAGGCACGGATGAAAAAATTCGCGATGGCTACCAGCTGTCAGAATCAATGCGGATTTCGCCTGGCAGCGAATTGATAGCTCCGGGGATTATCCAGATGCTTCAGGCAGGAGAAAAAAGCGGCAAAATTGGTGAAGTTAGCGATAAAATTTCCACCTTTTACGAAAAGAAGCTTGCCTGCTCTATTAAAAGTGTTACAACGCTCTTGGAGCCGTTGATGATAACTATTCTTGGTGTTATTATCGGGACTATCGCTATAGCATTGTTATTGCCGGTGTTCAAAATATCCAGCGTAGTTGCCCATTAGTTAGTTGATTAGACGCTTAATCTTCCGCTTTTCAGATTTTCGTTATTTTGCCAATTCTATGTGTCATTTCTGCTTTGCCAGCCATTGTTGGATAAAAAACTTGCAAACATAGAAAAAGCCGCTTATAATCCTCAGCTTGTATTACCGTATGAATTTTGCTGCAATACACTAAAAACAAGTATTTTTGAAAGGATTTGTTTGAAAGATGTTGACGAAAGAGAAAAAAGATAAAATTATTGGTGATTTTGAGACGCACCAGGGGGACACAGGTTCTCCTGAGGTACAGATTGCTCTGCTTACAAAAAAAATTAATGAGCTTACCGAGCATCTGAAAATTCATAAAAAAGATCACTCATCGAGGCGCGGCTTGTTAAAAATGGTTGGCACAAGGTCAGCGCTGCTTAAGTATGTAAATAAAGACAGTGCCAAACGCTATCGTGAAATCATAGCGCGGCTTGGCCTGAGGAAATAAGTATAAAATATTTTTTTATTGTTCATTGTTAGTTGCCCGTACGCTATGGGCACACAGCTGTGAACTAATAGTTTAGAGGTAATGTATGTTTGATGTATGCAGAGTGGAAAAGGAAATTGGTGGAAAGATTTTATCTATTGAGACTGGCAAAATTGCCAAGCAGGCACATGGTGCCGTTGTTGTTCAGTATGGAGAGACAGTAGTTCTTGTTACCGCAGTTACTTCAGCTCCAAGAAGCGAGGAAATAGATTTTTTCCCGCTGAGTGTTGATTATCGTGAAAGACATAGTGCTGCTGGTAAATTTCCCGGCGGCTTTATAAAGCGTGAAGGTCGGCCAAGTACAAAGGAAGTTTTAACTTCGAGAATGATAGACAGGCCTATTCGTCCGCTGTTTCCTGAAGGTTATTTTCAGGAAGTACAGATTATGGCAAATGTCCTGAGTGCCGATTGCGAAAACGACCCTGATGTTCTTGCAATGATAGGGGCAAGTGCTGCTCTTAGCATAAGCAAAATCCCGTTTTTAGGACCGATTGGTGCTTGTCGTCTCGGCAGAGTTGATGGTGAATTTGTAGTTAATCCAACGCATGAGCAGCTTGCGACAAGTGATTTGAACCTTTTACTTGCTGGTCGCAAAGCAGCTATAAATATGATTGAGGTCGGCTCTAAAGAGTTGTCCGAGGATGTCATAGCAGATGCCGTTGCGACTGCTCACAAAGCCGTCGGTCAGGTCTGCGAAATGATTGATGAAATGGTTGAAAAAGTCGGCGTTGAAAAAGAAATTCCGCTGATGGAAATTGATGCAGAGCTTTTGGGACAAATCGAATCTCAAGTAACTGATAAATTGTATCAGCTAAAACAGATACCTGATAAAAGCCAGCGAACCAGTGAAGTTAAAAGTTTATTCGAAGAGGTCAAAGCTGGATGTTGTGCTATTGATGAGCCGAAATGTTCACCAGCAATGCTAAAGCGAATTTTAGGCAAAATCGAAGGTCAGGTCATTCGCAAATTGTTATTGGAAGGCAAACGTTCTGATGGCAGAGGTTATGGAGATTTGCGAAAGATAGAATGCGAAGTTGGCCTCCTTCCGCGTACTCATGGTTCTGCGTTGTTTAGCCGCGGTGAAACGCAGGCATTGCTTAGCATAACTCTCGGAACTATTCGTGACGGGCAGATTATTGATGGCTTGCAGGATGAATATACTCAGAACTTTACGTTGCATTATAATTTCCCGCCGTATTCGGTTGGCGAAGTTCGTCCGAATCGCGGCCCCGGTAGAAGAGAGATTGGACACGGCTCTTTAGCTGAACGTGCACTTGAGCAGGTCAGGCCGGATAGCGATGACTTTGCATATACTATACGTTTGATTTCAGATATTACCGGCTCAAACGGCTCCAGCTCTATGGCTTCAGTATGTGGCGGTTCTCTGGCTTTGATGGATTCAGGCGTTCCGATCAAAGGAGCTGTTGCTGGTATATCTATAGGTATGGTTGCTGATGACAACGGCCGATATGAATTGCTCACTGATATTTTCGGTGAAGAAGACCATTATGGCGATATGGATTTCAAAGTTGCTGGTACTACTAAAGGTATTACAGCGATACAACTCGATATAAAAGCTGAGGGCCTGGCTCATAGTATTATGGTCGAAGCTCTTGAGCGAGCGAGAAAGACACGTTTGGAAATTCTCGAAACTATGAATAAAACTATCAGTGAAGCCAGAACCCAAACCAGTGATTATGCACCGAAAATGATAAGTATTACCATTGACCCTGAACTTATTGGCAAGGTAATTGGTCCTGGTGGAAAAATGATTAAAGGTATTCAGGAGCAAACCGGTGCCACTATTGAAATTGAAGATGATGGCTCCATTTACATAAGTTGTGTAAATGGCGATGGCCATTTGAAAGCTAAAGAAATTATCGAGTCGATCACTCAGCCGCCAGAGGTTGGAAAAATATACGAGAAAGCCAAAGTTGTCTCAATAAAAGATTTTGGAATGTTCGTAGAGATAGTTCCTGGTGTTGATGGCCTCTGTCACATAAGCGAGTTGAATGATGGCTATGTGAAAAGCGTTGAAGAGATTTGTAAAGTCGGCGATTTTGTACCAGTCAAACTTATAATGATTGACGATCAGGGTCGGCTCAAACTTTCACGTAAGGCAGCGATTGCCGAGTTGGCCGAAGGCAAGAAAAAAGATTAAGGTAAGAAAGTATCATAGCGTGGCAGGATTAAAATTTTTCGCTCACTATGGCTTGAGTTGTATATTAAAAGGCAGGGGGTGAACGAATGCGGCTATTTTTAATTGGCTTTGTTACCGCTTTGTTGGTTATTATACCAGCTGTCTTTTTTTTGCTTTACTGGTTTAAGTCTCGCAGCCAACGGCTGTTAGCGGATTCACATCTTAAACGGCTCAAAGAGTTGAGCCGTTTAACTGGTGGTCTTGCACACGAGATAAAAAATCCTCTTTCCACAGTCAAAATCAATTTGAAACTTGTCAGTGAGGAATTGTTAGATTTGCAATCTGCCGGTTCTTCGGGTCAGTCCAATCAGGCAATTACAAGAGCACTTAGAAAACTATCTGTTGTTCAAAAGGAAACCGATAGGCTTGAGCAGATTCTCGATGGTTTTTTGCGTTATATTGATATGGCCGAGCCGCAATTTGCTAATGTTGATGTGAATTTGCTTGTCAGTGATATGGTCGATTTTTATTCACCGCGAGCACAGAGTAATTCGATAACTATTCGTCAGGGCTTATATGACCAGCCGCTTGTTTGCAGAGTTGATGCTGATATGTTAAAACAAGTGATGTTAAATCTTTTTATAAATGCTCAGCGAGCTATGAATGATGGTGGCGAATTGATATTACGAACATTCAGGCAAAAGAAAAGTGCAGTAATTGAAGTCAGCGATACTGGAATTGGAATTGCTCCTGACAGATTGCCGGATATTTTTGATGCCTGCCACTCGTCCAATCGCCAGGGCAGCGGTTTGGGCTTGCCGACGGTAAAAAGAATAGTTGAAAGTCATAATGGCGATGTATCTGTAAGCAGTGAACCCGGCAGGGGAACTTCTTTTACGATAAAACTGCCATTGGTAGAGCAGGATTAGAATTTAATGGACAACGATATTGCAATTTTGGTTGTTGACGATGAGCGTGACCATGCAGACGGCCTTGCCGAAGCACTTGATAAACTCGGCGCAAAAACAATTGCCGTTTATAATGGTAAAGATGCTCTGGATATACTTGCAAGGCAAACGATAGATATTGTCGTTACGGATTTGAAACTTGGTGGTGATTTTGACGGCCTTGCCATACTTGAACAAGCTAAAAAACTCAATAGCCAAACGGAAGTTATTTTAATAACTGCCTACGCAACGGTTGACACCTGCAAAAAAGCTATACGGCAGGGTGCTTATGATTATCTTGTAAAGCCGATTGACATAGACCAGCTTCGCACACTTGTTGAGCAGGCCGGCAGAAAAATCACGAAGGCAAATTCTTATATGCGACAGCAGTCTTCAACTGGCCGAGCGTCTTTTGAATTTGAAGGTGTTCGCTGCCAAAGTCCTCAAATGGAAGGCATATTTGAGGTTCTTAGGCGTGTGGCTCCAACTGACATATCCATTTTGGTTGAAGGCGATTCGGGTACTGGAAAGGAATTGCTGGCCAGAGCCATTCATCAAAATTCAAATCGTCGCAATAAACCTTTCAAACCGATAAATTGTGCGGGTCTTACTGAAACTTTACTTGAGAGTGAATTATTTGGCCACGCAAAAGGAGCTTTCACCGGAGCCGCCGGCGACCGTAAAGGTTTATTTGAAATAGCTGACAAAGGAACACTTTTTCTCGATGAAATTGGTGATATGCCGATGAATATGCAGGCCAAACTGCTGAGAGTTCTCGAGGATGGCGTTGTTGTTCCGGTTGGTTCGTCAAAGTCAATAGTTGTTGATGTTCGTATTATAAGTGCCACCAATCAAAATCTAACGGAGCTTGTCGAGCAGAAAAAATTCAGACAGGATTTATATTTCAGGATTAGAGGGGTTAGTGTTTTTCTGCCGGCTCTGCGAGACAGGCCGCAGGACATACCGGCTTTCGTGAATTATTTTCTTAAAGAAGCTGTTGCCGAAACCGGCTCATTGGTAAAGGGCATAAACGATTCTGCTATGGAAATTATCACCCATTACGATTGGCCGGGTAATATTCGCCAGCTTCGCAATTGTATCAGAACTATGGTGGTTATGTGCGATGGCGATAAACTTGATATAGGCGATATTCCCCCTGATGTGTCCCAAAGAAGGCGATTGACGGCGGGCGATCAGCGGGATTTAGCTGGCTTGCCTTTGAATGAACTGGAAAAACAGGCCATATTGAACACGTTAGCCAAAACAGGCGGCAATCGGGAAAAGGCCGCAAAAATACTTGGAATTGGCGAACGAACCCTTTATCGCAAGATAAAAGAATATAATTTGTAACTTTTTTTGATAGTTATTACAATTATAGTTTATGCAGCGGTATCATCAATTACTGGCCATTATTGCCCATTCCACCCAAAGTCCCCATTTTTTATCGGCTTTATTCTTGACATTTCTTTCTCTACCTCATAGACTGAAGTGCGAGAGGATGTTTTAGGAGTTTTTCTTTAATTTTTGAAGAAAGAGAAGGAGAGGGTACGATGAGAGAGAAGGGGTTGTTTTGCGCTGTAATAGTAGCCATTTTTGTACTGTCTTTGCCAGCCGCGGCAGCTGTTGATTACATGCTTTACGATAATTACGGTGGAACTTGGAGTGATGCTGAAAAGACTTTGGGTAATACGCAAGATGATCTGATGTGCTGGGCAGCTTCAGCTTCAAACGTTCTTGAATGGACTGGTTGGGGCAATGTTGGTGGAATTAGCAATACGGATGAAATGTTCAGCTATTTTCAGGATCACTGGACAGACAAAGGCGGAATGATGGAATATGGCTGGGACTGGTGGTTTGACGGAACCAATAATTCTGCTGGCTGGTCTGGTTGGTCGCAGGTTGATGTAGCAGGTGGCGGTTTTTATCCTACGGAAAATTTCGGTGATTATTTTCATTCCAGTTCGAATAATGCCATAGCGCTGACAACAATCGCCGACTATCTTAGCAGTGGATATGGCACAACAATAGCTGTATATGGCCCAGGCGGACACGCTATTACGGTCTGGGGTTACAGATATGGTTTGAACTCAAGCGATTATCTTGGAATCTGGGTTAGTGATTCCGATGACGACAAAGGCGGAGATGGTGTTCGTCCAAATTCTTTGCGGTACTATGATGTGAGCATGTCTGGCGGAAAATGGTATCTGGAGGATTTTTATGGCAGTGATGCGTGGTACATAGGTGCGGTGCAGGGCTTGGCGAGAGTTCCCGAGCCGGCGACTATTTTACTATTTGGATTAAGTGGCTTAGCGCTTCTTAGAAAACGAAAAACATAGTTTTTTAGAAGCCGTTTTGTGATTTATGTTGCTAAAGCTGGATTAATTTTTCAGTAGCAGATTGGGTTTTTCTCTTTGCAGCCATTGCGGTAGTTGTGTGCGGGTTACGTTTTTCCATAATCCTTTTTTGCTGCTGCGTGCGGCAGCTTCAAGTTGCTTATATTTGTTATAGAAACTATGATTGAACCGTAAATCGCAATAAGCAAAACCTTCGCTTAACAAAACTTCATTCAGGAATCTATCGTTCGGCATTTGCACATAGGCCAGCAGTCGGTTGTATTTACCTCTTGTGCGTTTATTTTCGAGATAGATTCTCACTTGTTTTTTGAGAACAGATTTTTTTGTAAATTCAGTTGCCCGTGGCCCGAAATACATTACGCCGAATTTTTCATTTTTTGTTTCCGGCGTATCAACCCCCCAAAGTCGTATTCTTGTATTTTCGTATTGACCATCTGGTATATTAATGTCGATAGTATCACCATCAACTACATTTACTACCGTGAAAGTTTTAGCGTTATATTTTTCAAAGTCGGATGATTGTGCTTTTACTTTATGCTTTGAGTGTTGTTTGTTTTTGTAATTGCCCTGGTCGAGCCGAATAAGTGCGACAACCGCAATCGCACAAATCACAAGCAGGATATTTCTTCGGCGCTTGCTCATTGCGTAATTTTTCATTGTTCACTATCGATAAATTATGAACCTCTTTTTTCAGCCGGCTTATCCAGTTCAAACGCGATACAAACAGCTGAAAGTGCCTTTTCGGCTTGGTCTTCGTCAACAATACAACTTATACGGATTTCACTTGTGGTAATTGAATCGATATTAATTTTTGCCTTTGCAAGAGCGCCGAACATTGTGTCTGCAACGCCGTAGTGGCTGCGCATTCCAACACCTACAACAGAAATCTCAGCAATATCCTCACGGATGAATACGCTTTGACAATTTACTTCATCTTTGATTTTTTCTATGGCTTTTTTGGCTGCGCTTAAATCTGAAATGCCGATTGTAAAAGAAAGATTTGCTTTTTCTTTACTGACTTCCGTTTGGACTATGTCGTTGATAATAACTCTGGATTTTGCCAGGCAGGCGAATATTTTTGCGGCATTGCCCGGATTATTATCTACGTTGACCAAACTGATTTTGGCCATATCTTTTTTGATGGTTGCTCCTGAAACTATGATACCTTCCATTTCCGGTACTTCATGGGTAATCATTGTACCCTCCCTTTCTTCGCTGCTGCTTCTTACATGAATTTTAACATTATATTTTTTGCCGAATTCTATAGCTCTCGAATGCATAACGCCTGCACCGAGACTGGCCATTTCGAGCATTTCATCGTAACTGATTTCTTTCATTTTTGCAGCTGTTTTGAATATTCTCGGGTCAGTTGTATAGATTCCGTCAACATCGGTATAGATTTCGCATTCATCTGCTTTTATAGCTGCGGCCAGTGCTACGGCACTTGTATCTGAGCCGCCTCTTCCGAGAGTTGTTATATTTCCTTTTTCATCTACTCCCTGAAAACCGGCAACGAGAACCACCTTGCCCTGGTCGAGCTGTTTATGTATTCGTTTTGCATCAATGCTTTTTATTCTTGCTTTTGTGTGGGCATTGTCCGTGAGCATTTGAATTTGTCCGCCAGTAAAACTAATAGCTTCGTAGCCGGCTGCTTCAAGAGCCATCGCAAAAAGCGAAACGGTTTGTTGTTCGCCGGTACTTAACAGCTGATCCATTTCCCGCTCTGGAGGATTCGGATTAAGTTCCAGTGCATCCTTTACGAGTTGGTCGGTTTGTTTTCCGCGGGCTGAGGCAACCACTACTACAGAAAAACCGTTTTTTATTGCCTTTATTACGCGGTCTGCTGCCTTGCGAATTTTTTTTGCATCGGCTACTGAAGTTCCGCCGAATTTCTGCACAATTATTGGCATTTTACCTTTCCTTATATTTCCTATCTGCTGATTTAGATTATGATTTCAAGAAGTATTCCATTAATTCAAAGCCGTTATCAATTTTAAAACCGGATTTTGCTGCATTTGCTTCGCTGAAAGTTGTATTCAAAATACCGCTGACTCCTGTTCCAGCCATAGCAAACGGAACCGGTTCTGGCGAGTGGGCTTTGGTCGAGATAAGCGTGGGATGGTCAGGCATTACGAGAATCCGCCAACTGTCATAATTTTGCATTGCTTCAAGCACAGGGCCAACTATATATTTGTCAATTTTTTCAACAGCTTTTTTCTTCATTACCACGCTACCGTTGTGAGATGCTTCGTCTGGTGCTTCTATGTGAACGAACACGATGTCGTATTTATTCATAGCGTCTATTGCAGCGGCGGCTTTTCCCTGATAATTCGTATCGACGAAGCCGGTGGCGCCTGGCACATCTATCAAATCAAAACCGATTAGCTTTGACAGGCCGCGCACAAGATCAACAGCTGTGATGGTCGCCCCTTTTAATCCGAATTTTTTTTCAAAATTTTCCATCTGGGTCTTTTTGCCTTGTCCCCATAGCCAGATGGAACTAACCTGGTTTTCACCGAGATCTTTTCTTACTTTATTAATGTCGTGCTCGGCAAAAAGCCGCTGTGAATTAGCCATCAAATCGATGAGCAGTTCAGCACCTTTGCCTCGTGGCAGAATTTTTTCTATTGCTGTGCCTATGTAATCGTGTGGCGGATAAGTTTGAACATCGAAATCAATACCTCTAAACACCAGCAAATGCCGATAGCTTACGCCGGTATGAAATTGAAGTTTTTCACTGCTGAATTTTTCATTTAGTTCTTTTATTAGCTTGTTTGCCTCTTCATTGGAGATATGTCCTGCGCTGTGGTCTTGGATTTTTGCATCGATGATGGTAACGAGATTGCATCTGAAAACCCAGTCCTGCATTGACAAGCTGATATTTTGCGCTTCGGCCTCTAACGGTGCGCGTCCTGAATAATATCTCAGCGGGTCGTATCCGAGCAAACTCATCTGTGCAACGTCGCTTCCAGCTTCCATTGATGGCGGAACTGTTCGCACCAGACCCTGCCTGCCTTGCGAGCTGATTTTATCTATGTTTGGTATATCAGCGGCTTGCAAAATCGTTTTATTGCCAAGTTCGGCAATTGGTTCATCTGCAGCGCCGTCTGGAACTATTATTACATATTTAGTTTTCATCAATCCGCATCCTCCGGAATATCGACTATTCTGATGCAAACCGGTTTGGTGCAAATTGCGTCGAGTTTGTCCAAATCTTCCAAAGCTGCCGTTACTTTACTTTGCTCGGTTGGATGGGTGGTTATTACAACTGGTATCGTATTATTTGGGCCGTGGCCTTCGTGCTGCAGGGCACCGGAAATACTTATTTCATCCTGAGCGAGTATTTTGCTGAATTGTGCAAAAACGCCTGGCTGGTCTTTAACCATTAATCGAATGTAGAATCTGCTGACAAGATTTCCGCTTTCCTCTATGAACGGTTTTACTTCGGCTCTTGGTTTAAGATTTAGATGGCTGAAAGTTCCAGCCGAATTGCCGATAGCTATATCGATAATATCAGCTACTACAGCGGAAGCCGTAGGCATCATTCCTGCTCCTCTGCCGTAATATGTTACCTGTCCTACCGCATTTCCAAATATACTGACAGCGTTAAATGAGCCGCTCACTTGTGCGAGTGAATTATCCTTTGCTATAAATGACGGATGCACTCTTAGCGAAATTTTGTTGTCTTTTTCTTTTTGTGCTATTGCCAGCAATTTCAGAATGTATCCCATTTCGCCGCCGTAGATAATATCTTCTTTTGCGATGTTTTCGATTCCTTCAACGAAAATATCTTCAAGAGCAATTTCATACCCGAATGCGATTGAAGCAAGGATGGCCAGTTTATGAGCACTATCGCCGCCGTTTATATCCAGCGTTGGGTCAGCTTCGGCAAATCCGAGTTTTTGTGCCTTGTCAAGAGCTGCGGCAAAATCTTCATTTTTGGAAGTCATATTCGAGAGGATATAGTTGCAGGTTCCATTTATGATTCCGTACATTGCAGTGATATTGTTTGCCGCAAGTCCGGTTCGGATGGCTGAAACTATCGGAATTCCTCCTGCGCAGCTGGCTTCGAATGCGATGCAGCGATTATTTTGTTTTGCTGCGGCATAAAGTTCACTTCCGTATTCGGCCAGCAGTGCTTTGTTAGCGGTTACTACATCTTTTCCGGCTTGCAGCATTTTAAGCTGAATCTGTTTTGCTATAGTTGTTCCGCCGACGAGTTCAACACCTATTGAGATATTTTTATCATTTAGAAGTCTGTTTATATTGTCGGTTAGAATTCCATTTGGCAGTTCCACTGGCCGAGCCGATTTTGTATCAGTATCGACCACGCAGGCCAGTTCGAGTTTGATGCCGGTTTTAGCTGCTATGGAATTGGCTTGTTGGAGGATAATTTTTGCAACGCCGCTTCCAACGGTTCCGAGTCCGACTAATCCGATTTTTACAGTTTTGCAATCCATAATTAACCCGTGTTTTTTTGTATATTGTATTTTTGGTTATTATACCACTATCCCTGAGGGCAAAATACCAGAAAAACTATAAGAAATCAATTGTTTTTGTATGGGCTTGAAGAAATGTATTGAATGTGGTATTCTTTCTTTATGGTTGTGCGAAATACCATAAAGGGCGAATTCGTATAATACTTGTTAGGTAGTTCATCAATTCTATAAACGAAAGGGGAAACAATGTCTGAAAAAAAACAAAATGAAATTCTTCAGGTTGGAGCAGTAGATACGAGCAAAGAAAATTCACCTATACTCGATAGCTCTTTCCCTGAAGAGAGTAAAGCAGAAGAAAGAAAACTCTGCTGGTTTAATGGTGCACAATTTGCGCCAGGTGCGGAGGTTTGTTCAGGTGGTGTTCGCTTAAGATGTGCTCCTTCTGGAAATTGGGTCAGAGCGGGAAATTGTTGATGATGTATTAGTTTAAGTATCCTCAAAAAGCATATAATTCGCCTAACAAAGCAAATTCAGCCGACCGCAAAAAAACGGCGTTCATTCCTTGCTCTGTTTTTTGCGGCGGTTGATTTGTGATGTTTGACAGAAAGTTCTGTGTCCACAAATTTTTTTGAACAGTAGAAAGTAGAACATTAGACCGCATTAGAGCAGAGATGTTTTTTCTACTGTTCTAATGTTCCACTGCTTTAATGCTCTGTCGGCCTAAAGGCCAACCGGCCTGCCGGGTCGTAGCCAGCAGGGCGAAGACCGCGTAGTGCTGCTTCGCAGCACGCGTGTTCTCATCCCGCTGAAAAATATAGACATTCCAGAAAGATGTCACATCTTAACCTTTGATACTCGATTTTTCAAAGACCGGAGAGGGCGGGATTCGAACCCGCGGTGCGGATTGTATCCACACGACGGTTTAGCAAACCGTTACCTTCAGCCACTCGGTCACCTCTCCATATAAAACCTTGATAATTTACACTTTACGGGTTCTAATTGCAAGAAGAATTAACAATGTTAAATCATAACTCAAAATCCAGATTAAACGGCGGTGGTTTGTATGTGCATGTTCCTTTTTGCCGCACTAAGTGCCGCTATTGCAGTTTCTATTCCGAGCCAATCGCCAAACATGACGAAATTGATGTTATTAGGGCAATGCTCACCCAAATGCAGCAATACAAAATCCCTGACAGCATAAAAACCATTTACATAGGCGGCGGCAGTCCCAGCTGTATTGCCGAATCCAATTTATTTGAAATAGTAACAGCTGTAAAAAAATATTGTCCTAACGCAAAAGAATTTACTATTGAAATAAATCCCGGCCAAGCGAATGAGCAAATACTAAATCGATTACGAAAAGCCGGAGTAAGCCGCATTTCAATTGGAGCACAGTCTTTCATTCAAAGTGAACTTAATTTTCTCGCAAGAAGTCATACGGTTGAGGATATATACGAAGCTGTCATGTTTAGCAGGGCAGCTGGATTTGATAATATAAATCTTGATTTGATTTTCGCTATTCCATATTCCGATTTGGACTCGTGGAAGCAAAATCTGAAAGCGGCAATCGAATCGGGTGTTGAGCACATAAGTGCTTATGCTCTAACTTACGAAGATAAAACCCCTCTTGTTAGAGATTTAGCAGCTGGTTTATTTGAGCCAATTTGCGAAGACACGGATAGAACTATGTATGAACTGGCGATTGACGAATTTTCAAAAGCCGGCATTGAGCAGTATGAAATATCGAATTTTGCCAGGAGCGGATTTGAGTGCAAACACAATCTTAACTATTGGGCGAATGGCGATTATCTTGGCATTGGGCCGGCGGCCGCTTCATATTTACAGGGGCAAAGAAGCGTCAATTTTGCCGGCATTGGAAAATATATCGAGGCAATTAAAAGCGGGGCAAGTGCGGTTGAATTGAGCGAGATTTTAAACGAGCGTCAGAGGGCTTGTGAAACGGCTGTTTTAAATCTTCGCCGAATTTCCGGTATTGATTTAGCCGAATTCAAAACGCAAACCGGCTTTGACGCTATGGAATTATTTGCCGAGCCGATTAGAAATTACAAAAAACTTAGCTTGCTTGACAGCGACAAGCAGCGTATTTTTCTAACTCGCAGGGCACTTGGCATTGCCGATTCGATTTTATGCGATTTTGCAGTTGTTTGATTTTTTGTTGCGAATCGCATATACTCACATTTCTATGAGCAGGAAAACAGTACATATTGAAAATTTCGGCTGCCAGATGAATAAACTTGATGCTCAGCTTGTCGCTTCGGCATTTGAAGAAGCTGGATTTGGATTAAGCCAAAGCGTAAAAGACGCTGACGTTGTTTTGATAAATACCTGCTCGGTTCGTCAGAACGCCGAACAGCGTGTCATTTCACATCTTGGCCATCTAAAGCACATAAAGGAGAGCCGGCCGGATATAATTGTTGGCGTAATCGGCTGTATGGCTCAGCGATTGGGCGAAGAATTGTTCGAGCACAAAGCGGTTGACATTGTTTGCGGACCGGCACAAATACCGAAAATAGTTGAGCTTGCAACGCAAGCTATTAAGGAAAAAACAAAGCAGCTGGCAGTTACTGAAAAAATCCGCAAAGAAAATCAATCCGAGGAACTTGAAGATTTTGAATCTGCTTACGGTGCTGACGGCAGGGGGAATTCTGCGAATGCGTTTGTTCGAGTGATGCGCGGCTGCAATAATTTTTGTACATATTGCATTGTTCCTTACGTTCGCGGGCCTGAAGTATCACGGCCGCCCAAAGCAATTGTTGAACAGGTAAAACATCTGGCTTGCGGCGGAGTAAAGCAGGTTACGCTTCTCGGCCAGACGGTAAATTCGTATAAATATATTGCTGGTGAAAAAACATATTGCCTTGCTGATTTATTTGAAATGCTCAGCGAAATTGACGGTATTGAATGGCTCAAATTTGTTACGAGCTATCCTTCGCAGGAATTTTTCGTTCCGATTTTGAAAGCGATGGCCGATTTGCCGAAGGTTTGCAAGTATCTTCATATGCCGCCCCAGAGCGGTTCGGATAGAATCTTAAAAGCTATGAATCGCAAATATACATCTGCTGAATATCTGGATTTATTGGTAAAGGCCAGAGAGATTGTTCCTGATATTGCCATAGCCGGTGATTTTATAGTTGGCTTTCCAGGCGAAACCGAAGATGATTTTCAATGCAGTATATCTTTGCTGAAAAAGGCCGAATATAAAAACTCATTTATTTTTAAATACTCACCTCGGCCGGATACGGCAGCAGAAAAACGATTAGCTGATGATGTTTTGCCGGAAGTTAAGAAGAAGCGAAATATTGGGCTTCTCGCTGAGCAGGAAAAAAACAGCGACAAATTTAGCCAAAAGTTTTTTGGTAAAGAGGTCAGGGTTTTGGTGGATGGGCCAAGCAAGAAGGCCAAAATCAGTTCTAACGAGATGGGTCAGCTGCAATTGGTTGGCCGAACTGAGCAGGATTGCATAGTGATTTTTGAAGGGCTGCGGAGCTTAACTGGCAGTTTTGCGAAGGTGAAAATTACAAGAACAAGTCCTTTGACTTTATTTGGCGAGCTTATCTGAAAATAAAAAAAGGGCTCACGCAATATACGCAAGCCCTTTGACGTATCAGCTTTTTACGAGCAACGAGTCACGAGCGACTGGCAACGAATTCATCTCCAACTAAAATTTTCCGTTTCGCTTGTCAATTGTTCAATTCTTTCTTTTACTTTTCCACTTTTAAGTTTTTTCCAGCTGTCGATTTTATCTTCACTATCGCGAACCTGCTCTTTTAGCTCTTCGAGACGCTTGCTCATAGTTTCATAGGCGATCTGTTTTCTTTTCACAATAAGGTCAAATCTATCGCTGACAATTGTTTCAAGTTCAGCTGTCAGTTTTGCCTTTTCCTTTTCGTCGGTTGCGGCTTTGATTTTTTCAAGAACCGCACCTCTGTTTTCCTTAAGCGTTAAATCTTCTTTAAGGACTTTAGCCAGTTTGGGATTTTCTCTTTCTGCTTCCAGGATTTTGCCGTATTTTTTGCATCCGAACATGAGCTTTCTCATATAGAGTTTTGGCTCTTTTTCTTTCAGTTCAGCAAGTTCCTTTGCCTTTTGGGGATAGTTTGTCGTAAGCCATTCAATATATTCAGATTGTCTTTCATTCATAAAATTATGCCTGCTGTCTCGCCTTGGCCTGCCAGGTGCATCCCTTTTTTCTCTGGATTTTTTTGTGAATGTGTACATTTTTCTGAATTTTTCCGGATTCTCATCGCACAGTTTTTGCATTTGGGTTGCGGCATTCGGGTCAGTCTCGGCCATTTTATCGAGCATACGTTTCATCGTTTTCATATTCGGCTCATCTTCGCCCCACATTTTTTTGTCGCCTCTGCCTTTTGCAAAGCCGGACTGGCTAACAGTTAGAATAATTACTGCTGCCATTACCAAAACCAAAATTTTTCCGTAATAAGTTTTCATTTTTTTATCCTTTCCAAAAGTCACTTTCGATTTCTACAAGTTCCATCTCGAGTTGTGTTGTTATTATTTCTCCGTTGCCGTTATTTTCATCCAGCCGCAACGCAATCATATCCTGCTCGACCTGCTTGATTTCCTCCGCCAGCGTCAGCGTTTGCGGATTTGCATTTCCATCCTCCCATATATTTTCCTGCGTATTTATAGAATAAGCTGTTTGTTGCGGTTTAGTATTGTAGTTTTCAAATGTTTTTATGCTAACTGTTGCAGCAATAATGATTACCGCTGCAACTGCTGCCATTTTATAAGCCATTTTTCTAAACGTATTTGTTTTTCTTTGCAGCAGGGCGTGATTCATTTGTGCTTTGATTTTTGTTATGAGTATTTCATCCGGCTGCGGCGATGGATTTTGAGCGAGAATTTCATCTGCCTTTTGAAAATCTTTTATTGCTTTTTCGATTTCTTCGGAGCTAAAAAACTTTTCGAATAAATCTTTCATATTTTCTTCTTGATTATTCATAATCAATGATTCTAAATTTTCTATTCCTGCATTAATTCCCGCAATTTTTTTACGCCTCGATGCAGCTTTGAAAGCGTTGTTCCAATCGGTTCGCCTCGCATTTCTGCTATCTCTTTGAAACTAAGTTCTGAATAATATCTTAGCATTACCAGCTCCCTCGTATCCGCATCGAGCTTGTTAAGTTGTGTTTGTATTTTTTCTGTTTGCTCATTTTCGTGCTTCTTTTCTGTTGTTGTTTCCGTTTCAAGTTGTTCTTTTCTGTTTTCGAGCAGCTTTTTCTGTCGTTGTTTTTTTCTTAAATAGTCGTAAAAAATATTAGAAGCTATTTTGAACAACCAACTTTGAAAACAGCCGCCGTTATAAGATTTTATCTTCTTGATTAATTTTACAAACAGCTCGCTAAGCAAATCATCGCTTACGTCTTTATTTCCGGTCAGCCGGTAAAAATAGCCGTGGCAGCGATTTGCATACATATCCAGCAACTGCGAAAAGCTGTCGGCTTCGCCGCTCTTGCAGCCGGCTATTATTTCAACTAATGTATCATTTTCTGTCATTGTTAATTGCTTTTACGTGTGTAAAGACGCAGTTGTGCACCCATTTATTGCATAATTTTTTCAAATTGTCATTATTATGCCAATTTTGTGAGCGATGATAT
>JAGLNB010000039.1 GCA_023139715.1 Planctomycetota bacterium
CCTTTTTCTTTTTCATACTTGGAAACAATTAATAAACCTCAAATTTCTATTAAAAAGCAACCCCACGACACGCAGCGTTTGCTGCCCATCACTCTGACATAGCGTGTGGCTACTGGTTTAATGGCAATTTTATCTATGCCGCTACTTAAATTATTATTTTACCAAAAGAAATTGTCCTTTTGCCCTCATATCCTTCGAAGAACTGCCTATCAGAACCTCAAACTCACCTACCTCTGCAACCCATCTCTTTTTTGATGGGTCATAAAAAGATAAATCCTCTGCTTTCAATTCAAACTGGATATTTTTATTTTCTCCCGGCCTTAAAGCTATTTTCTTAAAACCTTTTAATTCCTTAAACGGCCTTTCCAAACTCGATTCAATATCCCGAACATAAAGCTGTACAACTTCCTTTCCTTCCTGCTTGCCGACATTCTTAATATCAAGACTTACGTTAACTGTTTCACCTGATTTCGCTCTTTCAGGACTGATTTGGAGATTGCTGTATTCGAATTCTGTGTAAGAAAGCCCATGACCAAACGGAAATTGCGGCTCAATATTATTTTTATCATAATGTCGGTAACCTACAAATATGCCTTCTTTATAGTACACCTTGCCTTCGCTTCCCGGATAGTTTCCATAGGAAGGATTATCGGAAAGCTTTTTAGGAAAAGTTACGGATAATTTTCCTGACGGGTTAACGTCTCCAAAAATAATATTGGCAACTGCATTTCCGCCTTCCATGCCTGAATACCAGGCCTCCATTATGGCGGGAACTTCATTTACCCATTTTTCCATATTAACAGGCGTTCCGTTTATTAAGACTACAATTGTGTTTTTGCAAACCGCACTTACCGCCTTTATAAGTTCATCCTGTTCCTGGGGGAGCAACATATCTCTTCTGTCAACGCCTTCGCCTTCTACCAGGTTATTTAATCCCATAAATAAAACTGCAGCGTCTGCCTTACTTGCAATCTCAACAGCTTCTTTTTTCATACTTCCGCCGGGAGCCACCAAGCCAAACTTTACTATTGCTCCGCCCATTCCTTCATAAAATTCAATGCGCACATCACATTGCCTTCCCTCAACAAGATCCACTGCCCCTTTTTTTGTTTCAGGGCCATGGTCTCCCCAGTTGTTGACAATAAGTTCATTATCAATGAACAATCGACTTCCATCATCGCTCAACAAGCAGAATTCGTATTTTCCGCTTTTTTGCGGTAGAAATTTTCCTGTCCATCGTACTGAAAAATTCTCATTCCCTATACCTTTAGCCGGGGAATCTCCTGCCCAATCGAAATTAATTATTTTGTCTACTCTTGTAAGCGCAGGGCTTCCCTTGAAATCTATATTATTAAAATACTCACCCATTAAGCCATGTTCTTCTGAAGAGCCCGATGGCTTGAATGCCGATAGAGGTACTGCGTTTAACTCATTCGACATATCACAGCCCTTTGCGTAGCTTATCTTTATTTCATCGCCGCATTTATTCTTCAAGCCCTGCATAGGGCTTATGGAATAAGGAGGGCCTACTTGCGAGCTTCCGCCGCCGCCATGACGTGCCTGCGAGGCATTGGGGCCAATAACAGCTATTGACTTAATTTTTCCGCGACTTAAAGGCAAAACATTATTTTTGTTCTTTAGTAAAACTACAGCGTTCTCGGCAACTTCTCTTGCCAAATCCTGATGTTCCTTAGTATTGGCCGCACCTTTATACTGTTTATCTTCACCGTCAAATAATCCAAGTTTGTATTTTACACGCAAAATTCTTCTTACCTTACCATCTATAACCGATTCGTTTAGCTGATTATTTTTAACAGCCTCGAGAATTTTCTCTTTCGTAAAAAAGTGACCCGGCCCGGGCATCTCCATATCACAGCCTTCGTTTGCCGCTTTTATCCCATCGTGTA
>JAGLNB010000004.1 GCA_023139715.1 Planctomycetota bacterium
ATAAAAGAAAAAAGCTCCAGAACAAAAAGAACACCGAGAAGAAGAACGCGGTAGCTTATATTAAAATCAGATAAGAACCACACTCATTGTAGAATAAATAAAAGCAAAACGGGAAGACTCAAATGAGCAAAAAAAGCGGAAACTTTTTTGAAGAGCATATCGAAAAAATAATCATGGCTATAATTGGGCTTGTGTGTATCTGGCTTTTTATCAGCCGTGTTTTGATAAGTCCGAATACGATTAGCTATGACAATAAGAAACTGGGAACCAACAATATCGACAGCTATATAAGCAAGCAAGCTGAACTTCTCGAAGATAAACTCCATAGTAAACCACAGCCGCCGCAAGAATATACACCTCTGTCCAGCAATTTTGAAATGATAATGGATAATGGCCTGCTGACAATCAAAAAACTGCCGGATAACCAGTTTGAAATAATCAACAGAATTGATGCAAGCGTGGCACTGCCGCTGCCTCATAATGCAAAACAGAAAGCCGTCAGAGCAATATACAGTCTGCCTGTAATTGGAAAATTAGACAATGTGGCGGTTGAACATATAAGAAGTGTGGCTTATGTACCCACCAAAACACTAAACAACAACGTAATTTACGACAAGGATAACACTGAAGCCAACGACCTCGATCTGGTTACTGTTGAGGCAGCAATTGATATAACAGAATTAAAGAAGAATTTTTACGAAAGTTTCGCTGGTCAAAACCTCAAAAAACAATGGCGAGATCCGTATCTTGCGAAACCTGTTTTCGCAGCTGTTCAATTGCAAAGACAACCGCTACTCAAAGACGGCAGTTGGAGTGATTGGCAAACTTTGCCCCGCACCAGAATTGATCTATATGCAAAAATGTTCAAAATAATAGAAGATGTAAAAAAGTTGCCGATTGGCGGAGTCAAACTGCAAATACTACAGTTTAAGGAAAAAGAAACACAGGCAGCTTTGCTGCAACCACAGCCATATCAAATCGCTTCCGAAAAAGAACTGTGGCTTCCTCCGGAACTGCACAAAAAATATACGAAATACATAACAGAAGAAAACCAAAAAGAAAAACGTAAGAAAATGGCTGCAGAAAGGCAGCGGCGAGAACTCCTGCAGGAAAGCAAACGAGCTAATCGAGCCCAGAGAACAACAGCTAATAAGCAAGACACCAGGCCGTCCCGCACTGTACCTCGAACCACCGTTAAAAAAACAATCCAAGTTGTAAGGCGTAACGACAGAAGTAAACAGGATGAAACCAAAGTTGTAAGAACAGACCCACAATCAATACACAACATTCAGGATGAATTTAGTGAAATCTTAATCAACAAAGAAGATGATACCGAAGACACAAAACAATTCCTAATATTCTGGGCACACGATGATACTGCTAAAGCAAACCAGAAATACAGATACAGAATCCGATTAGGCGTTTTTAATCCTGTAGCCGGAACTAACCAACTAAGCCAGCAGGATATGGCAAAGAAAAATCAAGCCATATTATGGAGCGACTTTTCAGATATAACCGATGTCGTTGAAATTCCTGCAATGCTGTACTTCTTCCCTGTCGATATAATAGAAGCAAGTCAGACAATAACAACAACAGTATGCCGCTACAAACTCGGATACTGGTACAGTAAAAATTTCGCTGTTAATAGAGGAGAAGTGATTGGT
>JAGLNB010000040.1 GCA_023139715.1 Planctomycetota bacterium
ACGTGAATTTCCAACCCAACAATAATTTTATATTCGAGATTTTCCATTTTTCATTTATTAAATAATTGGCGGCCTTCTTTTGTGCCAATCGGTTTTGGATTCAAACATTCTTGCAATCCGCAATAATCTATCTTCACCAAAAGCCGGAGCCATTAACTGAAGGCCAATCGGCAAATCATTTTTGCCAAAACCACACGGAATACTAATCGCCGGAACACCGGCCAGATTTGCAGCTATCGTATAAACATCCGAGAGGTACATTTTCAAAGGGTCATCCATTTTTTCGCCGAACTTAAAGGCAGTCGTCGGACAAGTCGGTATTAAAATACAATCACATTTTTCAAAGGCCGCTAAAAAATCGCCGCGAATTAAATTCCTCACCTTCAACGCCTTCAAATAATACGCATCGTAATAGCCGCTCGAAAGTGCATAAGTGCCGAGCATTATCCGCCGTTTAACCTCTTTGCCAAAACCAGCTGCCCGCGATTTACAATACACATCAATATAATTTTCAATATTTTCAGCTCTATGGCCGTAATGAACGCCGTCGTAACGAGCAAGATTGCCCGATGCTTCGGCGGTAGCTACTATGTAATAAACCGCAACAGAATATTCCAAATGCGGCATATCAATTTCAACAATTTCAGCTCCGAGTTTTTTATAAACTTCAATTGCCTCACTGATTGCCTTTTGAACATCGCTGTCAGCTCCGGTATTGAGTTGTGGAACGACAGCTATTTTTAGTTTTTCAATTGGTTTGTCAATTTTTTCAAGACAATCGCAAACAGGAGCTGTTTTTTCATCCACGCTCGTACTGTCAGCCGGGTCGTGTCCGGCTATAACATTCATCATCAAAGCAGCATCGGTTACGTTTTGTGTTATTGGGCCAATCTGGTCTAAACTCGAACCAAACGCCACCAATCCAAAACGTGAAACCCTTCCATAAGTTGGCTTCAAACCCACAACTCCACAAAAACTGGCCGGCTGGCGAATCGAGCCGCCCGTATCCGAGCCAAGTGCCGCAGCGCACATTCCAGCTGCCACCGCTGCCGCTGAACCGCCGCTGCTGCCGCCCGGAACGCATTGCGTATTCCACGGATTAGCAGTTTTGAGCAGAGCCGAATTTTCCGTACTCGAACCCATCGCAAACTCATCCATATTCGTTTTGCCAACTATTATTGCCCCAGCAGAAAGCAGTTTCTCAACAACGGTTGCGTTGTAAGGAGCATGGAAATTTTCGAGCATTTTTGAGGCACAACTCGTTGCTCCGAAAGTCGTGCACATATTATCTTTTATCGCAATCGGCGCGCCAGCCAAAATGCCGGCTGATTTGCCTGTGGAAATTTTTTCGTCGAGTTGCTTTGCGTTTGCAATGGCCTGTTCTTTGAATGTGCTAATGTATGAGCCGATTTTAGAATCGTATTTTTCAATAGTATCAAATACAGCTGCGACAGCTTCGGCACTTTTAATGCGTTCAGCTGCAATTTCATCTCGCAATTTTTTACAATTACAATCCATAATCAATTATTGAATTAATTATTGTCAGTCTAAAATTTTCGGCACCTTGAAATAATCACCATCCGTATCCGGCGCATTTTCAAGTATTTTTTCTGTCCCAAGTGATGGTTTTGCGCAATCATCTCTAAGACAATTGCTAATCGGCAGGCAATGTGCCAGCGGCTGAACGTCTGTCGTATCAAGCTGCTCCATCTTTTCAACGTAATCGAGTATTGCACTAAGTTGGCCTGCAAATTCAGCAACTTCCGTTTCGGTTAATTCCAAGCGGGATAATTTGGCAACTTTTTTTACAAGCTCTGCATCAATTTTTGTGCTCATAACTTCCGCCATCCAAAAGAAAAAGCGAGGCAAAAAAAACTCACCTCGCTTGTTTAGTACAAAATAGCATTGCGATAGACCTACGACTTACTATCTTCGGCAGGCACATAGTTTCGCTTGACCGGCTTTTGAATAAGCCCCATTCGAATCGCCTTAGCCGAAACCTTAATTCTGCAAACCGTGCCATCAACAACTGCTCGCACTTTTTGTATATTCGGCTTAAACTTTCTTTTTGTAATACCGGTAATTTTTTTACCAACACCGCCAAGATGCTTGGCTTTACCGCGCCTTGAAATACTATTGCCGCTGGTTGTGTGTTTACCGGTGAAAAAACAAACTCTCGACATCTTAAATACACTCCTAATCTATACAATTGCTCGCATATCGTTTAAACCACAACGATTCACAATCCAAAAAATTTAAACGCTAAGTGTACAATTTTTCATAGAAATTGCAAGAGTTATATGAAAAAAAGTATTTTCCAGCCATTAAAGCCCAAAAAACCTGTCCCAAATCAGACAAAAGGGTAACAAAATGCAAATCCGGTTCATTTTCAATAATAAACAACGACCTCTTTTGCCGAGGCAGGAATTTCAACCGTTTTTTGTCCAAACTGTTCCCAGCTTTTACCGTCAATTTTTACACTGCTAATATCTTTTTCAACCGGCAAATTCAAAATATAGCCACCAGCAAAATCTTTTTCCGCAGTCAGATTCAG